>VAUM01000059.1 GCA_005774595.1 Actinomycetota bacterium | reverse complement strand
CCGACGCGCTCGAACGCCGCAGGGAGCGTCGCGACGAGCGCGCGCGCTCCCGCCGCCCGTCCGGATGGCCAGCGTGGGCGCTCTGGGCCGCCGGCGTGCCGCTGGCGCTCGTCGTACTCGGGACGTTCATGGAAGTCGCGTTCGCTGCGGGACGCATCCATCCCGGCGTGCGCGTGGGGGACGTGAGGGTCGGCGGGCTCGGTCGTGAGGCCGCGGCCGGGCGGATCACCGAGCAGCTCGGGCCGCGGGTGTCCGCACCGGTCACCGTCACGTACGGAGCGAAGAAGTGGACGGTCGACGCCAAGAGCATAGACGCGTCGCTGTCCGCCAGCGGGTTCGTCGACGCGGCGTACGCCGTCGGGCGCACCGGCCCGTGGTGGCAGGACCTCGCCGTGCGCGCGTCCGCGTGGGTGCGTCCCGTGCGCGTCCCGTGCGCGGTGGCGGCCGACCCGGACGCGGTCGACGAGGTCCTCGACCTGATCTCCGGCGAGGTGCGGATCGACCCGGTGGACGCGACCGTGCGGATCTCGGGCACCTCGGCGGAGCCCGTCCCCGCCGCCGACGGCCTCGACATCGTCCGCGGCGATCTCACGACGCGGCTCCTCGAGGCGTTCGTGTCGCAGGCCCGGACCGTGCAGGCGCCCTCGGCGAAGGTCCCGGTGCAGGTCACGGATGCGGACGCCGCGAAGGCGCTGGCTGACGCGAAGCTCATGCTGTCAGGCCCCGCGAACGTCACGTTCGAGAAGTCGACGTGGGAGTTCCCCGCCACCGCGATCGCGAAGTGGATCGTGTTCGAGGAGGAGCCGGCCACCGGCACAGTCCCGTCGGCGGACTCGACGGCGCCGGTCGCCGCGGGGGTCTCGCAGGCCTCCGTGCGCAACATACTCGTCGCCCGCATCGGTTCGGACGAGATGTCCTCGGCGGTGCTGTCGAAGGCCGGCGCCGTGGTCGTCGAGCCGAAGGACGCGTCGTTCGCGGTGTCCAACGGGGCGGTGAGCATCGTCCCGCACCAGGACGGCACGGGACCGGACCTCGAGAAGCTCGCGGCCGACCTCACCGTCGCGCTCACGACGGACGGCGACCGGACCGTGGAGATGCGCACGGCGCGCATGCAGCCGGCGATCACCACCGAGAAGGCCAAGACGATGGGGATCCGTGAGCGCCTCGCGACGTACACGACGTCGTACTCCCCGTCGAACAAGCCGCGCGTCAACAACATCCACCTGCTCGCCGACGCGCTCGACGGCGCGCTCGTCGCGCCGGGGGCCACGTTCTCGTTCAACGGCCACATCGGCCCGCGCACCGCGGCCAAGGGCTACCAGGAGGCGCCGGCCATCGTCGGCAACAAGCTCGTGCCGCAGCTCGGCGGCGGCATCTGCCAGGTCGGGACGACCATCTTCAACGCGGTCTTCTTCTCGGGCCTTCCCACGGTGGAGCGCCACAACCATTCGTTCTACATCTCGCACTACCCGAAGGGCCGCGACGCGACGGTCTCGTTCGGCGGCCCCGACTTCAAGTTCAAGAACGACACCGCCGACTGGGTCCTCATCAAGACCGCGCACAGCGCGGGCACCGTGACGATCAGCCTCTACGGCACCGACCCCGGCTACGAGGTCGAGTATGAGACCGGCGCGTTCGAGAACGTGAAGCCGCATGGCGTGGTCGAGAAGGACGATCCCACACTCACGGTCGGCTCCAGGGTCGTCGAGGACGAGGGCGAGGACGGCAAGTCGGTCGTCGTGACGCGTATAGTGAAGAAGGGCGGGCAGGTCATCCGCACGGACACCTTCAAGTCCGTGTACAAGGTCAAGACCGAGGTCGTCCGCGTGGGCACCAAGCCGGTCTCCACGCCGACCTCCTCGACCCCGACGACGCACTAGCGCGAAGGAGCGGAGCGGGGCGTCGGCCCGACGAGGCCGTCGCGAGAGGGAGGGGGTGCGAGCGAGCGTGTTCCAGCCGGAGTACGAGAGCATGCCGAGGGCGCAGCTGGAGGACCTGCAACTGCAGCGCCTGAAGGCCCTTGTGACACGGGTCTATCAGAACGTCCCCGCGTACCGGACCAAGTACGACGAGGCCGGCTTCGACCCGGCGTCGCTACAGTCGCTCGAGGACCTGCGCCGCGTGCCGTTCACGGTCAAGGACGACCTGCGTGCCGGCTACCCCTACGGCTTCTTCGCCGTCCCGCTGCGCGACATCGTGCGCGTCCACAGCTCGTCGGGCACCACGGGCCAGGTCACCGTGGTGGGCTACACCCGCGGCGACATCGACCGCTGGTCCGACCTCATCGCGCGCACGCTCGCGTGCGCGGGCGCCACCGAGGACGACATCGTCCAGGTGACGTACGGCTACGGCCTGTTCACCGGCGGGCTCGGGCTGCACTACGGCTCAGAGCGCCTCGGCGCGCTGACCATCCCCGTCTCGGGCGGGAACACGAAACGCCAGGTCCAGATCCTCCAGGACTTCGGGGTCACGGTGCTGGCCTGCACCCCGAGCTACGCGCTGCTGATCGCCGAGACCGCGGCCGAGATGGGCATCGACCCGCACGGCCTGCCGCTCAAGGTCGGCGTGTTCGGGGCCGAGCCGTGGAGCGAGAGCATGCGCACGCAGATCGAGGACGCCCTCGGCGTCAAGGCCATCGACATCTACGGCCTGTCCGAGGTGATGGGGCCCGGCGTCGCGAGCGAGTGCACGGAGCAGCACGGCCTGCATGTGTTCGAGGACCACTTCCTCGTCGAGATCGTGGACCCGGCCAGTCTCGAGCCCGTGCCCGACGGCGAGACCGGCGAGGTCGTCTTCACGACGCTGACCAAGGAGGGCATCCCGGTCGTGCGCTACCGCACGCGGGACATCTCGCGCATCATCCCGGAGCCCTGCGCGTGCGGCCGCACGTTCCGCCGCATGGAGCGCGTCACCGGCCGGACCGACGACATGCTCATCATCCGCGGCGTGAACGTGTACCCGAGCCAGATCGAGCAGGTCCTCGTCGGCATCCCCGGCGTCGCGCCGCACTATCAGGTCATCCTCACGAAGAAGGGCTCGATGGACCACGTCGAGGTGCACGTGGAGGTCGGCCCCGACTTCGCGTTCGACGAGATCAAGGCCCTCGAGCGGCTCCAGAAGCGCGTGGCGGGCGAGATCGCCGGCGCGCTGGCCGTCTCCATCGACGTGCGGCTCGTGGAGCCGAAGTCGATCCAGCGCTCCGAGGGCAAGGCGAAGCGCGTCGTCGACAACCGAGCCGAGGGGAGCTAGGTCATGGTCGAGCAGCTGTCCGTCTTCCTCGAGAACGCTCCGGGCCGCCTGGCCGGGATGTGCCGCACGCTGGGCGCCGCCGGGCTCAATATGCGGGCGCTCATGGTCGCCGAGACCGGGGACTATGGGGTCGTGCGCGTGCTCGTCGATCGGCCGCATGCCGCGCGCGCGGTGCTCGAGGACGCCGGGTTCACGGCGTCGCTCACGCGGGTCATCGCCGTCGAGGTGCCCGACCGTCCCGGCGGACTGGCCGACGTGGTCGAGGCGCTGGGCGAGCACGGCCTCAACGTGGAGTACGCGTACTGCTACGTCGAGCCGGCGGGTGACGCAGCCGTGTACGTGTTCAGGGTCGAGGACCCGGACCTCGCCGCGAAGACGCTCGGGGACGCCGGGTTCGGCCTCGCGGGGGCGGGACGCCTCTACCAGCCGGACGCGTTCTAGGCGCTACGCGCTGCCCTCGCCCGCCGCGTCAGGCGGGGCGACGACCTCGGCGAGCGCCTCGAGCGCCGCCAAGTCCTCGGGTGCGGCGAAGACCTGCACGTCAACGGACTCGTCGCGCGCGCCCACGAGGTCGCGGATGCCGGCGCGCACGCGCTCGGCGGCGATGAGCGCCCCGGACCTCGCCGTCTGCGGCAGCAGGACGACGAAGCGCCCGTCATCGAGACGGCCGACGTCGTCGACCAAGCGCACGTCGCCGCGGATGTGGTCGGCCACCGACCGCAGCAGCGAGCGCTGCTTCGTGACGCGCAGCTCGCTCGTCAGCGCGGGCGCGAGCGCCACGACGATGACGCCGTAGGGATTGCCGTAGCGGACGTGCTGCCCGTGCGCCGATGACAGGAGCCGCGCGATCTGGCGCTGGTTGTAGATGCGCGTCCACTCGTCGACCGCCGAGTCGTCCTCCATGGCGGAGAAGACGTACTTGATGCGGCCGCACAGCTCGCCGCCCCCGATGCCCACGATCCCGTAGGTGAGCACGCGTGTGAGCAGCGGCGCGAACAGGCTGGCCGTCATGGCGCCGGCCGCGACGATCGACGGCGCGTGGAGCAGGATGTAGGCGAGCGACGCGGCCACCGCGGCCGCCATGCCGCCCTTCCGGCCCCAGTGGACGGCGCACCCGACGACCCCGAGCAGCAGAAGCTGAGCGGCGATCTCGATGACGGGGGGGTTGCGCACGAAGACCAGCGCAGAGAGCACGGCGGCCCCGCCGAGCAGGAGCGCGAACTTCTCGAACGTCTCGTAGCGCATGCTCAGGCCTCCGTCACGGCTGGTGGCCGGGGTAGGTGCACACGGCTTCCATCCCCGCCGCGTCCCACTCGATGAGGCGATCGTCTGCGGGGCAATGTGCCGCGCTGTCGAAGTTGCGCACGTACGGGCGCAGGTCCTCGAGCGTGGCGGGCTGCGTGCTGTTGTGCTCCGCGGTGAATATGCTCGCCGAACGGGTGAACCCTCGGCGGTTCGCCGCGCACAGCATGCGCGTGGTGTAGCGGACCGACGTGACGTAGGAAGCGAGGGCGATCGCGACGAGCAGCGCGATGATCGCCAGGACGGTGACGAGCTCGACGAGCGTGAACCCGCGGTCGTCGCGCATGCTGTGGGCAGTGAATGCCATCCGCACCCCGCTCGGCAGATCGGGCCATCCCCGTCCGGCCCGCGCCTGCAAGTATACCGCTCGCCGGAACCCGCGTTGCCGGCGACCCGTTGAGCCGGACGGCGGCGTCGCGGATACTGCGACCTGTGAACCCCCGCCGCCGCCGAAGGTCGCCCCTCGCGTCCGCGCGACACCGCGCGCTCGCGCTCGCGCTCGCAGCGCTGCTGCTGGCGCCTGCGTCCGCACGCGGCGCGCTGCTCGACGCCGACCGCATCGGCGGCATCGAGATCGGCTCGCCCGCCGCCGGTCCCGGCCTGCGTGCGGTCGCACCGGACGTGGGCATGGCGGCCGGCATCCTCGTCACCGGCGACGGGCGCGAGCTGTGGAGCCGGTTCTCCGATGACGAGCGTGCCATGGCGAGCATCACCAAGGTGATGACGGCCGTCGTCGCGCTCGAGCACACGAAGCCTGACGACAAGATGCGCATCGAGACGCGGGCGACCAGGGTGGGGGAGTCGGAGGCCGGGCTCGTGGCGGGCAGGACCTACGCGGTGCGCAAGGTGCTCGAGGCGCTGCTCGTGAAGTCCGGCAACGATGCCGCCGAGGCACTTGCGCTGCACGTCGCGGGCAGTGAGAAGGCGTTCGTCGACCTGATGAACGCGAAGGCGGCCGCATTGGGCATGACTCACACTCACTTCGTCAATGCGCACGGGCTCGACGCGCCGGGCCACCGCACCTCCGCGGCGGACCTGGCGACGTTGTGCCGGTACGCGATGGGGGATGCCGAGTTCAGGCGGATCGTCGCGCTGGACAAGGCCACCATCCCCGGCCCGAAGGGGACGGTGATCACCATGGAGAACTCGAACAAGCTGATTGCGTCCTACGCCGGCGCCACCGGCGTGAAGACCGGCTGGACCGACGACGCCGGCTACTGCGTCGCCACCTCCGCGGAGCGGGGTGGTGTGACGCTGTACGCCATCGTCCTCGGCGCGCAGTCCGAGACGACGCGGTTCAGCTACGCACGCAGGCTGCTCGACTGGGGCTTCGAACACTACCGGCCCCGGCGCCTGGCGACGACGGGCGACGACCGCGGCGCCGTGCCGGTGACCGACTATCTCGACGTGACGGTGCCGCTCATGACCGCGGTGACCACCGACGTGCCCGTGTTCGACCTCGAGGGGACCGTGACGGTCACCGCCGACGTCGCGACCGAGGTCGAGGCGCCGGTCGTGCGCGGGCAGCGGCTCGGTACCCTGACCGCCGTCCAGGGCGACCGGCTTCTCGCGCGCATCGCGATCGTCGCGGCGTCCGACGTCGAGGAACCCGGGTTCTGGGAGCGGATCGGCATCTGGTTCACGCGCGTGTGGCGTCGTGTGTTCGGCGGGCAGAGGGTGGCGCCGGCGCGGGTCGTGCCCGCGGCGCTCGGCACACCGTGACGCGAGAGGGGCGAGGCGTGGAGCTGAAGCGGACGCCGCTGTACGAGGAGCATCTGGCGCTCGGCGCGCGCATGGTGCCGTTCGCAGGCTGGGAGATGCCGGTGCAGTACGCCGGCATCATCGAGGAGCATCGCGCGGTACGCTCCGGCGCCGGGGTGTTCGACGTGTGCCACATGGGCGAGTTCCGCGTGTTCGGGTTCGGGGCCGAGCGCACGCTCCAGTCGCGTCTGACCAACGACCTCGAGCGCATCTCCGAGCTCGGACGGGCGCAGTACACTCTGCTCTGTGACGACGACGGCGGGATCATCGACGACCTCATCGTCTACCACACGGGCGACCTCGAGTACCTCATCATCGCGAACGCGTCGAACACCGCGGCCGACCTGGACGTGCTGACGTGCGACCTGCCCGAGGACGTCGAGTTCGCCGACGAGTCCGGGCGCACGGGGCTCATCGCGCTGCAGGGCCCGCGCGCCCTCGCGGTCCTGGCGGAGCTGTCCGACAGCGACGTGCCGTCCCGGTTCCGCATCGGCGAGGGAGAGGTCGCGGGCATCCCGGTCCTCATCGCGCGCACGGGCTACACCGGGGAGGACGGCGTGGAGCTGCTGTGTCACGAGAGTCGCACCGCCGACCTGTGGCGCGTGCTCATGAGCGTGCCGGAGGTCGTGCCGTGCGGGCTCGGTGCGCGCGACACGCTCCGCCTGGAGATGGGCTACCCGCTGCACGGCTCCGACATGGACCGGGGGGTCGATTCCGTCTCGGCCGGCCTCGACTGGGCGGTCGGCCTCGGCAAGGCGGCGTTCACCGGGCGCGAGGCCATCGCCGCCGTGAAGGAGGCGGGGCCGGAGCGCCGGCTCGTCGGCCTGCGCGTCGGCGACGGCATCCCACGGCCGGGTTTCGCCGTGTTGCACGGCGGTTGCGAGGTCGGTAAGGTTGCCAGCGGGACGTATTCGCCGACGCTGGAGACCGGCATCGCCACCGCGTACGTCCCGGCGGCGCTCGCCGAGCCGGGCACCGCTCTCGAGGTCGTCATCCGCAGCCGCACCGTGGGTGCCGTCGTCGAGAGGCCGCCGTTCGTGAAGGGCACGTCGCTGCCGGCAGACTGACTTTCGGCGCATGAAGCCGGGAGGGGAGTGTGAACACCATGTTCCCGAAGGATCTGAGGTTCTACACCGAGCACGAGTGGGTGCGCGTCGAGGGCGACGAGGCCGTGATCGGTATCTCGTCGTTCGCACAGGACCAGCTCGGCGAGGTCGTCTACGTCGACCTGCAGAAGGCCGAGGGCGACACGCTGGCGTCCGGCGACCAGTTCGGCGAGGTCGAGTCGGTCAAGTCCGTGTCCGAGCTGTTCACGCCCGTGTCGGGCGAAGTCCTCGCCGTCAACGAGGCCTTGAGCGGGGCGCCCGAGACGGTCAACGCAGACCCGTACGGCGAGGCGTGGATGGTCCGCGTGAAGCTGGCCGATCCGTCCGAGGTCGACGAGCTCATGTCGGCCGAGGAGTACGAGGCGTTCGTCAGCGGCGTGTGACGGGCCGCTGACGCAGCATGCGCTTCGTCGCGGTCACCTGCGAGCAGCGCGCCGTGATGCTGGCGCGCGTGGGTGCGTCCTCGGCCGAGGACCTGTTCGCCGACGTGCCGCCGGCCGCCAGGCTCATGCGGCCGCTCGACCTGCCAGCCGGGATGTCCGAGATCGACGTGCTCGCGCACGTGCGCGAGTTGGCCGGCGCGAACGCACCCGCGGCCTCTCTGGTGAGCTTCGCGGGCTGCGGGTGCTACGACCACCACGTGCCGAGCGTGGTGGACCACGTCGTGCGTCGCCCGGAGTTCTTCACGGCCTACACGCCGTACCAGCCGGAGGTCTCGCAGGGCACGCTGCAGGCGATCTGGGAGTACCAGACCGGCATCTGCGAGCTCACCGGCATGGAGGTCGCCAACGCGAGCATGTACGACGGCGCAACTGCGTTCGTCGAAGCCGCGTTGATGGCGTGTCGCGTCACCGGACGGCGCGGCGTGGCGGTCTCCGGCAACGTCCACCCCGAGTGGCTGGAGACGCTCGGCACGTACGCTGCCGCGGGCGTCATTGACGTGACGGTGTGCGAGGTGCCCGGCGGATGCACGGACGCGTCGTGGCTCGCGGGAGGCGCGGGCGGTGACACCGCCGCGGTGATGATTGCTTCGCCCGACCGTCACGGAACGCTGGTCGACGTCGGCGCACATGCCGAGGCGGCTCACGCCGCCGGTGCGCTGCTCGTCGCCGCCTCGAACCCGGTCCTGCTCGGCGTGCTGGAACCGCCCGGCGCGCTCGGCGCCGACGTTGTGGTGGGCGCAGGCCAGCCGC
>VAUM01000058.1 GCA_005774595.1 Actinomycetota bacterium | reverse complement strand
CCTCATGCCCCGTTGCTAGACTAGCGCTCGCGCTTTCACGCGGACGTGGCTCAGTTGGTAGAGCACAACCTTGCCAAGGTTGGGGTCGCGGGTTCGAATCCCGTCGTCCGCTCCAGCGATATCCAGGAGGCCGGCTCTTCAGGGTCATCGAGCCCGGGACCGGCCTTCTTTCACAAGGCGACGTGGCCAAGTGGCAAGGCAGGGGCCTGCAAAGCCCTTATCCCCGGTTCGAATCCGGGCGTCGCCTCCATGCGAACACGAAGGGCCGCCCACCCGGGCGGCCCTTTGCATGCGTGAGCGCGCCACGCCCCTGGTCACGGGACGCGCCGCGCGGTTCGCGTGCGGAAAGCGACGCTACTTCGCGGCGTACTTGATCTCGAGCCGCTTGGCCTGCTCGAGACGGTGGAGCCCCTTGTTCAGGTCCGACTGGTCCGAGATGTTCTCGACCGCCCACTTCACGATCTCGGGCGGGACCAAGGGGTAGCGCTTGCGCGCCTGCGACACGGTCATCTGCTGTCTCCTTCTGCTGCGACGTACTGCTGCGACTTGTGCTGCGCCCCGATGACCGCGGGACACTCAAGATGCTACACCCCGTACACCTGTTCGCGTCAAGAGCGCATCCGCGAGCGGTCGCGGGCGGCCCCTCGGCCCTACTCGCCCTTGCCGCGCCCGATCCGGCCGAGGAAGAAGGTCAGCGCGCCGATGACGGCCGCCACCGACAGCCCGAGGTAGAGCAGGTTCAGGTACGAGTCCACCTCGATCGTACGGCCGAGGAACGACACGCCGAGCACGACCACGACGACCCCGACGAGCTTCTCTTTCAGGTCGTCGAGGTCGTGGATCTCGAGCCACGCCGGCAGTGGGAGGCGGTCGTCGATGAACAGCTCGAAGAGGCCCAGCGAGATGATGTAGAGCACCGTGGCCAGCAAGAACACGTCCGCGACCTCGATGAACTCGACGACGGTCGCCTTCTGGCTGACGGCCCCGTGCAGCGACTCGGTGATGACCGCGACCGTCCGGGCGCCGCCCATGAGCACGAGCGCCACCGCACTCGCGAACAGCCCGACAACCGGCACCGCCACGATGTAGCGCGTCCAGCCGGTCACCTTCAGCCCCAGTCCGCCCTTCGCGGGCGTCGCAGGCCTGGTCTCGTCCATCACTCCCCGCCCCCGTCTCTTCGCACGCGCACCTTCGGATGGAACCTCCCCACGAGGTACGTCACCAGCGGCGTCAGCAGCGCCGCGAACCCGACCGCTGTGGACTGCAGCAGGTCGAGGTCGTACTTGAACGCCCACTTCAGGTCCGGCAGCAATGCCGTGACCTGCGGCCCCCACGCCCAGCAGTACCACGCGACCTGCAGGCCGAGGAACGCCAGCACGGCGATCGCGGTGGCTGGTCCGAGCGCGAGCCAGTGCGACAGGTACCGCCCGCGCGGACCGGGCGGCTCGCGCCGTAGCAGCGGGTAGACCAGCGCCGCCACGGCTGCCCCGACGAGCAGCGCGATCGCCGCCTCGGCCAGGCGCAGGTTCATCCACGCGTCGACCATGTCCTCCTCATTGAAGGCCGACAGCGACCAGAGGTGTCCGTGCACGAGGAAGAACAGCCCGTTGTAGACCGCAGCGTACGCGGCGACACCCGCCAGTGCGGCCGCCAGCGCCCGCCGGCTCGCGATGCCGATGATCGCCAGCGCGACGACGCACGCGACGGAGCCCGCGAGCGCGAGCCACGCGCGGTCCACGCGTCCGTCGCGCTGATACGCCGCGTCGGCCGAGGCGATGGCGTCCTCCTCGCTCCCGCGCGGGACGCCGAGCGCGCTGTAGCCGAGCACGTCGGCATACGCGCGCGTGAACGCCGCGCGCTGCCGGGCACCGGCGTCGGTGACCGCCGGCGGCATGCTCGCCACGATCCCGGGGATGACGGTGCCCTTCGCGTACGCGGGCGGGCCCATGCCCATGAGCGCGGCCGTCGTCGGTGCGACGTCGATCAGGCGCGCGTTCCCCGAGCCGAACGCCACGCCCGAGCCCGCGAACACCGCACGCACGGTGACGGCCTCGGGCTCCCAGCCGCCGTGCCCGCCGGCGTCGATGTGTCCGTGGTCCGCGACCACCACGAACGCGGTGTGCTCGTCGGACAGCCCCGCGACCAGGCGCGACAGGTCCGCGTCGACCTTCGCGACAACCTCGGCGTACCCCTGCGAGTCACCGCCGAAGTCGTGTCCCGCCTCGTCGACGTCCGGCACGAGCAGGAGCACGAACTCCGGGTCCGCCTCCTCGGCGAGGCGCAGCGTGTCGTCGACCATCTGCCCGGTCAGGTACTCGCCCTCGTGCCAGTCGCGGAACCGCGACGCGGTCGCGAGCTCCGTCGGGTACAGCGTCGCGAGGTCGGACGGCCCGACGATCACCGTGCGCTTGCCGGCCCTCGCCGCGTCGCCGATGAGCGTCGGGACCTCGACCGGGCGCTCGTACCAGTTCGTGGTCACAGCGGTGATGTCGTGCGGCGCGCCCGACAGGATCGCCGTCCAGTCCGGGTACGACAGCGACGGCTGCGGCGTGACCAGCGAGAAGTCCGAGCCGAACCCTTGCAGCGTGTTCAGCGTGCCCATGGTGCGGGCCGCGTCCTCGCGCAGTCCGTCCACGATGACGAGCACGAGCCGGGGCGCGGGTGCGGGCGATGCGAGCGCCGAGGCCGGGGCGTCGGGCAGCATGCCGATGAACGGGCTCTCGTACGTCGCGACCTGGTCCCACGAGTAGCCGGCGAGCGAGTACGCTCCGTAGCCGAGCGCGACGCACGTCGCGAGCCCGGCGACGAGCAGCGTCCACCGTGCCCAGGGCGGCATCCGCCCGTTCATCCCCTACCCCTCCAGTCCCAGCGCGTCCTCGAGCGCCTCGAAGTCCGCGATCGCGTCGGGCGCGCCGGCGCCGTGACGGTCGACGAGCACCGCGAGCATCCCGACCGACCGCGCACCGAGCAGGTCCGCGTACTCGTGGTCGCCGACGTGCGCCGCGGCTGCGGGCGCCACGCCGAGCCGCTCGCACGCGAGCTCGAATATGCGCGGGTCGGGCTTGTGGAGCGCGACGTCGGCCGAGGACACGACGGTGTCGAGCAGGTCGCCCACGCCCGTGCCTCCGAGCACGCCTTCGAGCCGGCTGTCCCAGTTCGAGATCGCGCCGAGACACAGCCCGCGGTCGCGCAGGCGCGTGAGCGCCGGCAGCACGTCGGGGTACGGCCGCCAGCGCGCGGGGTCGCCGAACTCATCGTAGACGCGCCGCGCGAGCACGACCGCCTCCTCCTCGCCGACGCCGAGCCGGCGGCAGAGCAGCGCGTACATGCCGACCCACACGCCGCTCGTCTCCTCCTCGCTCGTCCAGAACGTGTCGTCGGAGCGGTAGCGGTCCTCGTAGTAGGCGTCGACGAGCGGCATCAGGTCGTCGATGGCCTCGAGCCCGTGGTGGTGGCCGGCGGACGCGAGTATCTCGCGGCACACGTGGCTGACGCTCGGGTACGGGTGGATGAGTGTGTTCCCGACGTCGAAGAAGACTGCCTCGAGCACGGCGCTACTCGAGGAACTCCGCGATGTCGGTCCGGTGCGGCGGCGCCACGGAGGCGCCTTCCGGATAGCCGAGGACGACGAGCGCGACGACCTCCCGCTCCGGCGGCAGGAGAACCACCTCGGCCAGCTGGTCGCGGACCCAGAAGCCGAAGGTGATGCAGCACGAGGCCAGGCCGAGGTCGGCAGCCTTGAGGAGCACGTTGTCCAGCACGCAGCCGGTGGCCAGCAGCATGTTGAGTCGGTCGATCTCCTCGGAGGACTTCGGCTGCGACAGCACGAGCACGACCGGGGCGTCGCCCAGCGTGGAGAAGAACCGCGATGCGTCGCGGATGCGTTCGTCGGGCAGGATGCCGACGTACTCCTCGAGGTGCCGCGTGGTCAGCGCCATGACCTCGCCGAGCAGCTGACGGCGCTCGCCGGAGACGAAGTGCAGCCTGGTCGGCTGGGCGTTCATGGACGAAGGCGCCGCGGCGGCCGCGGCAACGAGCCGGTCGACCGCCTCGCGCGGCACCGGCTCGGTGGTGAACTCCCGGCACGAGTGCCGGGCAGAGAGGACCTCGTCAAGCTCCATGCTTCTCGACCTCCTCGGTCTCGGCCCCTATCGTATCCCAGCCAGGAAGCGCTCACACAGCGCCTTCGTCGCGTCCGGCCGCCCGAGTGCGCGCGAGTCCTCCGCCATCTCGCTGAGGCGGTCGGGGTGCGTGGCGAGGAAGCGCACGCGGGCGACCGCATCGTCCTCGTCGCGCGCTGGCAGCGCGGCGCCCACGTCGACGAGGAAGTCGCCGTCACGGAGGGCCCGCTCGTCGGGCGCCTCGTGTACCACCAGCGGCACGCCCGCCGCCAGGGCGGCGAACACGTGTGGCGAATCCGCAGAGCACACCGCGACCGACGCCGATGCGAGCACCTCGGCCTGCGCGTCGGGCCCGGGCACCGCCCGCACCGCCCCGGTCGCCGCCGCCCCGAGGTCCGACGCGAGGCGCGCGTCGTCCCCGGTGGCTATCAACACCGGCACGCCGAGCGACGCGAGCCCGCGCACGAGCGCCCGCCCGCCGGGCGTCACGCGCTCGGGGAGCACGCCCACCGCGAAGCGCTCGCGGGCCGGCGGCGCGGGCGCGGCCGACGGCACGCCCGTCACGGCCACACGGTCGAAGGGCACGCCGCGCACGACGAGCTCGTCGCGCGCCTCGGCGCACGGGACGAACCACAGCGCCACACCGGGGTGCAGCCAGCACGTGACCGGGTCGAAGTGCGGCAGGAGCGCCGCGGTCAGCCAGCGGCCCGCGGACGCCTCGGCCGCGATGCCGGCGGCAAGGTCTCCGCACGCCAGGACCGCACTCGTCCCGGCGCCGGCGAGTTCGTCCGCGGCGCGCTCGATGCCACCGGCGGCCAGCGTGGCGACCAGCGGGTCGTCCTTCAGCCGGCCGGCCAGCGCCGCGAAGTCGCCCGCCACCGCCGCCCGGGCGCCGCCGGGTGTCACCCCGGTCAGCCGCATCGCCGCGGCCTGCGGCACAGCAGCCAGGAGCAGTGATGTCCGCGCGACCGGAACGCCGGCGTGCTGGGCCAGGTACGCCTCGGCGAGTCGCGCCGCCGCGTCCTCGCGGGGCGCGTTCCCCGGCGAGGCCACCACCACGCACTGCGGGTGCGGATCGATCGGTCCGACCTCCGCGGCCGTCACAGCTCCGGACCGCCCGCACGGATGTGCTTCACGAGGCGCACCCGGGCGCCGCCGCCGTCGCTGCGCTCGAACTCGACGCGGTCGGCGAGCGCGCGCATGAACGGCACGCCCCGCCCGCACGGCGCGTACAGGTCGCCGGCGCCCGTGGGGCACCCGTCGAACCCGCCGCCCGAGTCGTCGACGACGACCTCCACGCGGTCGGCGAACGCCGTCACCGCGACCCGCACCGAGTCGGCCTCGCCGCGCGGCGAGCCGTGACGCACCGCGTTGGCGAGCGCCTCGCCGATCGCGACCTTCATGTCGAACTCCGCCTGCTCTGACAGGCCGAGCGGGTCCATGATCTCGCCGACACGGGCCCGCAGCCCCGCGAGTTCCGACACTGCGGCGGGCGCCTCCACGCACTCGGTCCACAGCGGCTCCAGGCCGACGCCGTCCGGCGCGAACGACGTCAGCGCGGCGTCGGCCGACTCCGCGTCGCAGATGGTCGGGGCGACGGTGAGCAGGCCGGACAGCTCGAGGATGCGCGAGACGCCGCGCGTCGCCCCGGCGACCACGATGCGGCCCCCCTCGGGCGCGACGCGGTCGTTGAGCCACACGACCAGCCCGAGCGCCGAGCTGTCCGCGTACGAGACGTCCGACAGGTCCAGCACGAAGTTGACGCAGCCCGACTCGAGCATCGCCTCGATCTGCGGGCGCAGCCCATCGACCACGGCGAGGTCCATCTCGCCGTGCAGGTCGGCCACGCACACCGGCGCCCTCGCCTCTCTCCGGATGCTGAAGCTCACCGCTCTCCCATCACACGTCCGGCCCGGCCGCCGCAGGGGCCTCGCCCTCTCGCACACGCCTCGCAGCCAGCACCGCCACGTCGTCGCGCAACCCGTCGGGCGCGAAGCGCTCGAGCGACTGCATCAGCGCCCGAACGACCTCGGCGGAGCCGTGCCCCACCTTCATCGCGCGGCGGAGCCTGCCCTCGCCGAAGAAACGATTCCCGTTGCGCGCCTCGGTGACACCATCGGTGTAGAGCAGCAGCGAGCCGCCCTCGGGAACGGTCACCGTGCAGTCCTCGTACGCGGCGCCCGGCACGGCTCCGAGCAGCGGGCCGGTCGGCGAGAGGCGCTCGAAGCCCGACGGCTCGACGGTGCGCACGAGCGCGGACGGATGGCCGCCGTTCGCGTACACCAGCCGGCCGTCGGCGACGTCGATGAGCCCGAGCCACACCGTGACGATGTCGGTCGAGGAACCGCCGTCCCTGAACATGCCGTTGAGCGTCGCCAGCGTCGCGCCGGGCGACATGCCGGTCGCGATCAGGCTGCGCACGCCGTACTTGATCATCGACGTCTTCGCCGCGGCCGCGATGCCCTTCCCGCACACGTCGCCCATGGCGAGCACGACCCGCCCGTCCGGCGCGAGGAACACGTCGTAGTAGTCGCCGCCGATCTCAGCCTCTGTCGACGCGGCGCGGTACTCGCTCGCAAGCTCGAGGCCGGGCACCTCGGGCAGACGGCCGGGCAGCAGGCTCGTCTGCAGCGCGGACGCCACCGAATGCTCGCGGCCGTACATCTGCGCCGCGTCGATCGCGAGCGCCGCCTGCGAGCCGAAGGTGAGCAGCAGCTCCATCGACTCCCGGTCGTAGGCGTCGGGCACCTTCGAGAAGACCGTGATGACGCCGATGCTGCGCCCGCGCGCGAGCAACGGCGCGCACATGAGCGAGGACAGCCCGTGCGAGGCGGCGGCACACACGAGCAGGTCGGACGAGAACGCGTCCATCGCCCCGAGCCGGACAGGCTGCTGCGTCTCGAACGCCCGCCCCGGGACGTCCTCCCCGCGCCGGACCTCCAGATAGAGCATGTCCTGGCTGACGAGCCCCCTCGCCATCGCCGTGGCGAGCACCTTCTTCGCGGCGTCATACGTCATGAGCGAGACGGCGTCGGCCTCGAAGATCTTCTGGACCACGTCGAGCACGCGGTTCAGCACGACCTTGGTCTGCAGCGAGCTCGAGACCGTCTGGGTGATGCGGAAGACCGTCTCGAGGCTCCCGGCGCGCCGGTGCGCCTGCTCGAACTGGAACGCGTTCTCCAGTGCGAGCGAGACCTGCTGGCCGACCGCGCCCGCGAGCGCCGCGCTGCCGGTCGCCTCCTCGTCAGGGAGCGACGCGAACTCGTACACGAGCAGGCCGGTGACCGCGGAATCACGCAGGAGCGGAACGAGGATGACCGCGGCGATGCCCGACCCCTCGGCCATGGCGGCAGCGGACGGGACCTCCGCCACGTCGGCGACGAGCAGCGGCGCGTCCGCCTCGCCCGCGCCGGACTCGGCGACCGCGTCCCACACCCCGATCCAGCCGGGCGAGAAGCCCCGTTCCCGCAGACCGAACGATTCCGGGTCGCGGACGCAGACACCGTTGCGGAACGACCCGAGCAGCGCGCCGGAGATCGCAGCCACCGCGTCGAGCGCCTCGGCAAGGTCCCCGGGACTCGCCAGCCGTTCCGCCACCGCGCGCAGGACCTCGGCCTCGCGACGGGACGCCTGCTCGAGCTCGAAGAGACGAGCGGTGCGCAGCGCGACGGCCACCTGACCGGCGAACGTACGCACCATCTCGATCTCGGCCTCGGTCAACTCCCGAATGTCCTGCTGCAGCACGACCGCGCCGAGGTGCTCGGGCCCGTACGCGAGCGGGATCACCACGCCACCTCCGGGCCCGCCCGCGACGAGCCGGCCGAGGCCCGGCACCTTGCTCTCGCGCGCGGGGCGCGTGGGGCACGACGGCCCCTGTCCCGAGGCGCCGTCCGTGAGCCATGCGCGCGCGTCGTCGGGAAGCGCTGCGCCCTCCTCGAGCGAGTGGTCCGAACTGCGGGCGAGCACGAGGCGGTGCCGCGCCGTGTCGTGCAGGTACACCGCGGCACACGCGGACGGGGCGATGTGACGCAGCGCCGAGAGGGTCGCGTCGAGCACCTGCTCGGTACGCGAGGCGCCCGCCATGAGGTCGGACACGTCGTGCAGCGCGTTGAGCCGCAGGATCAGCGCGTTGAACGCGGCCGTGAAGCGGCCGACCTCGTCGTCGCGCGCCACCGGCAGCGCGCGGACGAACGCGCCATCGACCGCCTTGCGGGACCGCGCTTCCAGCTCGCGCAGCGGACGGACCAGACGGCGCGCGGCGGCGAACGTGAGCGCCGCGAGCACGACGCCGACCACGAGCATGGCGACGGCGCCCGGCACGAGCGCGACCCACGTGTCACGCACCGTGGCGCTCTCCGGCTCGACCGCCGCAACGCGCCAGCCGAGGCCCCGGAACGATGTGAGCGGGAGGTAGGCCCCCGAGTACGCGCCCGACTCCCCGGGTGCGAGTTCGACGCCGCCGACCGCGCCGTCCCGCGCCGGCAGGAACCCCGCGCCGACGAGGTCCGGAACGGCGGCGTCGCCCCCCATGAC
>VAUM01000057.1 GCA_005774595.1 Actinomycetota bacterium | reverse complement strand
ACCCGGACGCACGCGTCGAGGGAGCTCATGGTCGACCTGCTGGCGGCCCTCCCCGAGAACTCGGTGGCCACCGACGACGCACGCGCCCTCTTGCGCGACGAAGACCTCGACGGCTCACTGAAGGCACGCGTGGTCGCGGACCAT
This sequence comes from Actinomycetota bacterium, assembly GCA_005774595.1. NCBI lineage: Bacteria > Bacillati > Actinomycetota > Actinomycetota bacterium. The sequence goes on along the minus strand of VAUM01000057.1, from coordinate 8,560 downwards.
GCCTTCGGACCGCAGGACTCCGCGCTCCTCGGCGACCTAGCGGTCGGCCCGGATGACGACCTGGCGTTCCACGCGCTGAAGAAGCTCGGCGAGGCCGACCCCGCCGCCGCAGGCCGGCTCGCGCTCGCGACCGTCGCCCGCGCGGACGCGGCCTCGGACATGAGGCTGTCGGCCGCGTACAAAGTGCTGGTCCGGAGCGGCGCGCTCGACTCCGACCGCACCACGAAGTCGGCCCTGCTGCGCCACCTCGCGACCGTGCTCGCCGCGCCGGACACGAGCCCCGAACTGTGCGACTCCGCGGCGTTCGCTCTCGCGGACATGCGGTCGCTCGACGCACTCAGGATTCTGCTCGAGTCAGGGGCCGCAGACGCCGTCGCACGCGCAGGTGCGGTCGATCAGAACGCGGCGCTCATCAGGGACGCCCTGCGGAACGACCCCGACGCGGCGACCATCGAGCTGGCCGTCACAGCGATGGAGCTGCATCCCGTCACCGAGATCGCCGCTCCGCTCGGGGCGGTCCGCGAGCGGATCGCATCCCCCGAGCTGGTCCAGCGGCTGGATGCGGCGCTCGCTCGCATCGCGCGCGACGGAGCGCCCCTGAACCCGAAGTGGACCGAGGACTGAGAGGAGATGGTCACGATGATCCCTTGGAAGCGCATCTTCATCACGACCGCCGTCGCGCTGCTGCTCGCCTCGGCCGCGTTCGCGAGCCCGGCGTACGCCGCGACGGGGAACCAGGGCTACGCGGTCTACCGCAACGGCGTGATCGTCGCCGGAGTCGACCAGTGGCATGCGGCGCTGATGTCCCTGCCGCACTGGAACTCGGGATCGCTGCCCGTGATCCACGCGCGCAGCGGTTCGAACTGGGTGCAGTACGGCACTTGGCCGGAGTTCACGGACGGCAAGACCTACCAGGGCACCTATCGCCCCAAGGTGGCGCCCACCTCGGCCGCGCGCGACGACTTCCTGTACGTGGCGAGGCGGCTCGTCGACGAGCGCATCCCCTACAACCTCGCGTACCAGGTCTACTACGACACCGGTACCGCAGGAACGTGGGTCGAGCCCGCCGAGATCACGAGCATGCGGTGCGACGGCGTGGTCGAGTATGCGTACGAGTGGTGCGGGTACCGCGTCTACGGCAACAGCACGTACTGGGACGTCACGAAGGCCGGATGGTTGTCCCGGGAGCACCATTCCGGCACCGCGGTGACCCCGCGCATCCAGGCGCAGTCCTATCTGACCAAGATCACCGCGAGCCTGCCGTGAGCTCGGCGATGCGTCGCACGCTGGTGACGGCGGCGGTCCTGCTGCTCGCCTGGGTCACAGCGGGCGTGACCAACGACGGCCGTTTCTGGACGGGGAGCCTTCCCACGGCGGCCGGCGCGATCGCCACGCTGGTGGCGGTCGGCCTCTGGCCCGTCGCGGGCGCGCTGTCGGGCCGGTCGTCCGCACCGGGCTTCGCCGCGGCGGCGACCATCTTCTGGGCCGCGGTGGTCGCGGGCGCACCCGTGCTCGCCTGGGCGTGGAGCGTCCCGATGACCGCGACCGGGGGAGCGTACGCGGTGATGACGCTCATGCGCGCACTCCTGGTGCCGCTGTACGGCCTGACCGGTGCGGCGTCCGGTGCGGCGGCGTCGAGTCCGTGGACCTCGCTCCTGCCGACGATGGGCCTGGGGGCGGCCGCGTACGCGCTGACCCTCGGCGCCTACCTCATCGCGAGGCGCGCGGGCCGGCGCGCGGAGCAGGGCGGCACGGCATGATCCGATGAGCGCCGGGCTTCAGGTGTCCGGCCGTCGGCCTGAACGCCGGCGGCCGGACCGGCTCTCGGTCCCGCGGCGGGAGAGCGCTCCTGAAGCTACTCGCATCGCGCACGTCCTCTCGGGCGGCGGCGCTCACAGGTCATCTTCCCCGTTCCGGCCCCGGGCGCGTAGGGCGACGCGCGAAAGGAGAAGATACCAGCGTGGGCACGGGCGCGGATCCATGCGGCAGCCACCCGCCGCGCCTCGCAGCGCACGACGCGATCAGTCACCGGGAGAGAGGGCGATCGAGATGCAGTACGGCGCGCGGAACGCAGTGGTCGGACAGGTGAAGGCCGTCCAGAAGGGCGACGTCATGTCGCTCGTGAAGTTCGACGTGAGCCCATGCGAGATGGCCTCGGTGCTCACCACCGAGTCGCTCGAGGAGATGGGCCTGGCCGTCGGCGACACCGTCCGCCTGGTCGTCAAGGCGGTCAACGTCCTGCCCGTCAAGGAGTAGGCCGAGCGCGACGAAGCCCGGGCGTCGGCCTCGCTAGCCTGCGAGCAGGTCCTTCATCTAGCTTCTAGATGAGCGCGGCCGCATTCTCGGGCATGAGCCGAGACGGGGGCGGCTTGGGACGAGGAGGCGCGCATGCCGTACGACGAGACGCTCGACGCACGCATCTCCGACGTGGTGACGCCGTGGGGGGCGACCCGCAAGAAGATGTTCGGTGGCACGGGCTACCTGCTCGCGGGCAACCTGATGACCGGCGTGTGGCACGACTCGCTGATCGTGAGGCTCTCACCGGAGGACGGCGCCGCAGCGCTCGCCCGCCCGAACGTGGTCCCCTTCGACGTCACCGGACGCCCGATGCGCGGCTGGGTGATGGTCGAGCCGGCCGGCGTCGCGGACGGCGCCTCGCTGCTCGAGTGGCTGCTCGCGGCACGCACCCACGCCGAGTCGCTGCCGCCGAAGTAGCGCGCGCGGCCTGCCTACCCGCGCTCAGAACGGCGTGGCGTCCTCCGCAGGGCGCTCCACGGGCCGCCCGTACCGCCTCTCGATCTCCTCCACGATGCGCTCGATGGGCAGCACCTCGACGTCGCGCACCGGGAGTGCCGCGAGGAACTCCGGGCCGTAGCGCTTCTCGCCGCCGACGAGCCTCGAGTCCGCGAGCACGAGACAGCCCTCGTCGGTCTTGCTGCGGATGAGACGGCCGGCCGCCTGCTTGAGCTCGAGGATCGCCTCGGGCAGGTAGTAGTGCGCCCACCACGCGCCGTCACGCTCCTTGCGCTCCTCGAGCAGAGGGTCGTTCACCTGCCCGAACGGCAGCTTCGGCACGATGACGCAGCGCAGCGTGTCGCCCTTCGCGTCGAATCCCTCCCAGAACGACTTCGTGGCGAACAGCGAGAGTGCCTCGTGCGCGAGGAACTCGTCGCGTATGCGCTTGCGCGAGGAGCCGCGACTCTGCACCGACAGGGGCACGCCGGCGCTCTCGAGCCGCGGCTCGAGCCGGTCGTAGAGCGTCTCCATGTCGCGACGGTTGGTGAACAGCGTCAGCACCGACCCGCCCATCGCCGCGTGCACGCCCTCGAGCAGGCGCTCGAGGTCGTCGAGGTACCCGCGCGAGCTGGGCGTCCCCACGTCGGACGCCACGAACACCGACATCTGCCGCTCGAAGTCGTAGCTCGACTCGAGGCGCACCCCTCGCCACGACCCTTCCGGCAGCCGGTCGAGCCCGACCGAGTGCGCGAAGTGCGCGAAGCCGTCGGCTCCCGCGGTGATCGTCGCGGAGCAGAAGACGACCGAGTGCGTCTCGGGATAGAAGCCCGTGGCCAGCGTGCGACCCACGTCGAGCAGCAGCGCCGAGAGCCGCTCGGCGCGCACGTCGGGCCTGCGGTCGAGCGCTGCGGCGTACACGAAGTCGTCGTCGGTGCCGTCCACCACCGCGACGAGCCCTTCGAGCTGGTCGGCGATGCGCGTGAGCAGGCCGGCGAGGTCCGCCTTGACCTCGGCCATGCCGGGCGCGTCGTGCTCCTCGAGCGTGATCGTGACCGCGCGGCCGCGCTCCACCAGGTGCTCGAGCTTGCGTGCCAGCGAGCGGCCGACGTTGGCGACGTGACCCCACGCCCCCGTGTCGCGCAGCGGTCGCGTGACGCGCATCTCGACGCGGTCGTACCCGCTGCCGCGCTCGGCCACCGCCGACAGGTCCTTGACGAACTCGAACAGCGTGTCGGTGAGCGTCGCGGCGGTCTCGACCGTCGAGCGCATGTCCTCGACCGCCGACAGTACCGTGCCCGCGGCATCGGGCATCGCCTTGGTGGCGCGCTTGCGGAGCAGGTCGAGCAGGCCGCCCTTGCCCTTCGCGTGCAGCGAGCCGAGCGCGGCGCGAAGCTCCGAGTGCGAGGCCTCGAGCGACAGCTGCCGGCGCGCCTCGGCCTCGGCGCCGTGCGCCTCGTCGACCACCCAGTGGCGGATCGGCGGGAGCACGCCGCCCGACGCCGCCATCCCCCTGAACAGCAGCGCGTGGTTGGTCACCACCACGTGCGCGTGCTCGGCCCGGCGCCGCGCCCCGTGCAGGTAGCAGTGGTTGGGGTAGAAGCGGCAGCGCTGCTTCGTGCAGTCGGCCACGGCGCACGCGACCGTCTGGCGGACGTCACGGCGCCAGTGCAGGTTCACGGCGTCGAGGTCGCCCCACGGGCTCTGCGCCACCCACGCGATGAGCGCCGCCAGTACGCCGACGGTCTCGGCGTCGGCCCCGTCGAGCGACTCGCTCGCGCGATCGAGCTTGCGCAGGCACGCGTAGTTCTCGTAGCCCTTCAGGGCCACGTAGCGCAGCCCGCCGCCGAGCGCCTCGTCGAGCGCGGGCAGTTCCGAGTGCATGAGCTGGTCGGTCAGCGCGTTCGTCTTCGTAGCGACGCCGACCGTCACGCTGTTGCGAGTCGCGAACAGCGCCGACGGCAACAGGTACGCCACCGACTTGCCCACGCCCGTGCCCGCCTCGATCGCGAGGTGGGTGCGCGTCGCGAACGCCTCGCTGACCGCGAGCGACATGCGCTCCTGCTCGTCACGGCGCTCGTAGCCGGGGTACATGCGGCCCGCTGCACCCTCGTCCGTGAACGCCGCTGAGACCTCGGCGGGCTCGGGCGAGACCAGCGCGACGTCGTCGGCGTCGCACATCGGCAGCTTCGAGTCGAGGCGCGTCAGGTGCCGGCGCAGCTTCTTCAGGTCCACGGGCGGCGCGGGCCTGGCCGCCGCCATGCGCGCGATGAGCGGACGCAAGGCCCACAGCGTCGACGGTGACAGCTCGGCGATGCGCTGCAGCACGCCCTCGGGCAGAGCATCGAGGCCGCAGAGCATGACGCGCCACGCGGCGGCGAGCGCCTCGACGTCGTCGGTGGCGCGGTGTGTGGACGCGGGCAGGTCGAACGCCGCGGCGATGTCGATCAGGCGGTGCGACTCGAGCCGCGGCAGCGCGATGCGCGCGACCTCGAGCGAGTCGAGCCACGCGCCGCGCGCGCGCAGGCCGGCCGCCTCGAGGAAGGTGCGGTCGAACGAGGCGTGGTGCGCCACGATGTCGCGGCCGCCGAGGAACTCCGCAAGCTCGATCACCACACGCTCGACGGGCGGAGCGCCCGCCAGCGCCGCGTCCGTGATGCCCGTGAGCTTCACGATCTCGACCGGCAGCTTCCGGCCCGGGTCGACGAACGAGCCGTACCTCGCGACGACCTGCGGCCCGCGTGCGATGACTGCGGCGACCTCGATGATCGAGTCCCGCTCGAGGTCGAACCCGGTGGTCTCGATGTCGACGAACGCGACCTCGTCCTCGAAGCCGAACTCCGCGTCCCGGGCGCGCCCGGCTAGGCGCGCGTACGAGGCGGCGACCTCAGGGTCCGTACCGGGTGCGAGCATCAGCTCGAGTGACTTCGGGAGCATGGTGCCGAGCCTAGCACGGGTCGCGGACACGGAGGCGGGGCGGGGCGCCGCGTCCCGGCCGGAACGCGAGCGGGGCGCCCCGTCGCCCGGGACGCCCCGCCTCGTCACGCGTGCGCGCGAGTGCTACATCGCGCTCTTGCGGCTCTCCAGGTACCAGACGCCGTCGACCTTCTTGAAGGTCCACGTGTACGTCAGGCCCTGCGGCATCATCGGCATCATGGACTTCGCGTCGACCGAGACGGTGTCGCCCTGCTCGACCGGCTTGCTCAGCTGGTACGAGGTCACGCCGTAGCCTTCCATCGTCTTGCTGAAGCCCGCGAGGTCCCCGTAGTACTGCTGGCTCCCCTTGCCCGTGAGCGGCAGCAGCTTGTAGGCGGCGACCCAGTCCTTCGCGACCACGGCGTCGTGGTACGCCTTCACGTGCGCCTCGGCGTCCGCGCCGGTCAGCTTGGTGGCGGTCTTGGGATCGAACTCGCTGCTCGGCGACGCGGTCCCGTCGGCAGGGGTCGTCGTGCCGCCGGTCGTCTGGCCGGTCGTCTGGCCGGCGGTATCGCTGACGTCGGGTATCGCGGTGAAGTTGCGGTACACGATGAAGCCGACGACCACGAGCAGGACGGCGATCACGCCGCCGAGGATGTACACCATGTTCTTGTTCTCGCCCATGTCGATCCTTCCGCTTCAGACTCGCCTGAACAACGCGTGACAGCATACACCGTGACGCCCGCGGGCGACACGCCGCCGTGAGCGCCGCCGTGAGCGCCGTCACGAGCGGAACACACCGAGGCTGGCGCCACATCGCCCGCGCCGAGGCACCGCGCCGAGGCACCCGTTGCCTCGGCGGCGGCGCGGTGCTACTGTCGCTCGCCGAAGGGGAGTAGCGCCCGGCCTTGAGCCGGGAGGCAGGCCGTCATCACGGGCGACGAAGCCCCGGCCCTGCCAGCACAGCACCTCACTGTGACCGCGAGACCTTCGGCTCGGGCGACCGCGATCCGGTGCGCCGGGGCCGGGGGTCTTTCTCGTTGGCGGACGATACGGAGACGGGACATGGGCGCAGACGGCGCGATGGCCGGCGGCACACCGCGGATCACGCGGGGCGAGTGGCACATGCACGGAGCCGACGAGGCCCTCACGGCGCTCGGCAGCGACGCGGCGTCCGGCCTGACGGCCGACGAGGCTGCTCGCCGCCTTGAGCAGGCCGGACCGAACGCGCTGGCCACCGAGGACCGCCGCCCGGCCTGGCGGATGTTCCTCGCCCAGTTCGAGGACTTCATGATCTGGGTGCTCATGGTCGCCGTGGTCATCTCGGCGTTCGAGGGCGAGGTCGCCGAGTCCGTCGCCATCCTTGCGATCCTGCTGCTCAACGGCATCCTCGGTTTCGTGCAGGAGTACCGCGCCGAGAAGGCGCTCGCCGCGCTCAAGGAGATGTCGGCACCCGCGGCGACCGTCGTGCGCGACGGCGCGGAGCGCGAGGTCGCGGCCGCGGAACTCGTCCCCGGCGACATCGTGCTGCTCGAGGCCGGCGACAAGGTCCCGGCCGACGGCCGCCTCGTCGAGGCCGCCGCGCTGCGTGCCGACGAAGCCGCGCTCACCGGCGAGAGCAAGCCCGCACGCAAGGACGCGTCCCACACAGCCGAGCGCGACTCCGCGCTCGGCGACCGCCGTTCGATGGTCTTCGCGAGCACGGCGATCGCCGTCGGCCGAGGGCGCATGCTCGTCACCGCCACCGGGCAGGACACCGAGGTCGGGCACATCGCCGACCTGCTCGCCAGCCAACCCGAGGAGAAGACGCCGCTCCAGCGCGAGCTGCAGGTCACCGGCAAGCGCATCGCCATCGGCGTGCTCGGGGTCGCGGCGGCCGTGTTCGCCGTGATGACGTGGCGGGCGCTCGGCTCTGGCGAGCCCATCGGGTCGGGCCTCGCGGGCGCGGCGCTCATCGCGCTGTCGCTCGCGGTCGCCGCCATCCCGGAGGGGCTGCCGGCGGTCGTGACGATGGCGCTGTCGCTCGGCGTGCGGCGCATGGCCTCGCACAACGCGGTCGTGCGGCGGCTCCACTCCGTCGAGACGCTCGGCGGCACGACGTTCATCTGCTCGGACAAGACCGGCACCATCACGCTCAACCGCATGCGCGTCCGCCGGCTGGTCGTCGGCGAGGACGCCGTCGAGGTGCTCCCCGACTTCGCCATGCAGGCCGAGGGTGCCGAGCCGCTCGCGGACGACCTGCGACTGTTGCTCGAGGCGGCGGCGTCGTGCAACGACGCGCGGTTCGACGCGACCGGCACGCTCGTGGGCGATCCCACCGAGACCGCGCTCATCGAGGTCGCCACCCGCCTCGCGCCCGACGACGTCCGGCCTCGGCGCATCGGCGAGGTCCCGTTCGACTCGGAGCGCAAGCGCATGACCACCGTGCACGACACGGGCGCCGGGCGCGTGGCCTACCTCAAGGGCGGCGCCGACGTGGTCCTCGCGCTGTGCACGCACGCGCGCCTGCGCGGCGAGACCGTGCCGCTCACCGCCGAGCTGCACGCGCGGCTCCACGACCTGAACGCGGCGCTCGCCTCGGGGGGCCACCGCACGCTCGCGGTGGCGATGCGCGCACTCGCAGCCGACGAGCCCTCCGAGGGCGAAGGCCTCGAGCGCGAGATGACCTACCTCGGCATCACCGCCCTGCTCGATCCGCCCCGGCCCGAGGTGACGGCAGCGCTCGCCGAGTGCCACGCGGCGGGCATCGAGGTCGCGATGATCACCGGCGACCACGCGCTCACCGCCGAGGCGATCGGCTCGGAGATCGGCCTGCTCGAGGGCAAGCGCGTCGTGACCGGCGTCGATCTCGAGGCGATGTCCGACGAGGACCTGGCCGCCTCGGTCGAGGACATCCGCATCTACGCGCGCG
>VAUM01000056.1 GCA_005774595.1 Actinomycetota bacterium | reverse complement strand
CTTCATGCCCGCGCTCGAGGAGTACAACGCGCTGAAGGCGCGGCTCGCCGCTTTGGGCGAGGAGTGGGCCTCGGCGGCCCAGGCACTCGAGGACGTGCGCGCGGGCCGGTGACGATGCGTCTAAGGCACGAAGACCCATCGCCGCTTGAGCAGGGCCGCGACCTCGGCGTCCTCGAGCACGTAGATCTTCTTGCCGAGGACCCGGATCACGTTCGGGTAGGTGAAGTTCAAGAACGGCAGTGCTGAGCCGCCAGGGGTCAGCTTGCCGAGGAACTGCTTCTCGGTATCGGTGAACTCCTGCAGCGAGTACGCCTTGTAGAAGGTCTCGCTCGTGCCGTCGCCGCAGCGCTGGACGAGTGTGTCAGCGCTGAGCCGGACGAGCCACAGAGGCGGTCTCGCGTAGAGCGGCGGCAGGCGGCGCAGCATCAGGTAGTAGTTGCCGTCGGTGCCCTTGAAGCCCGCCTCGACCTGCACGCAGTGTGCGTCGGGGTCCTTGTTCGTCGCGATGAAGCGCGCCATGCGGCCGCCTTTCGGTTCGGTCGCGTGCCGTCGATTCAGGTCGGTTCAGCAAGTCTCGTGCCTGAACGGCGCCGACGCCCGCGTGGCTACAGGAACGCGCGCACGATGAAGCTCACGCCGAGGTACACGATGAAGGCCGCGAGCAGGCCCACCGCCCACGCGTAGACGCGGTCCGAGATGAACCGCCGCCCCGTGTGCACCGCCTGGATGACAGTGGCGTACCACGCGAAGTCGGCGAGCTCGTGTCCGATGAAGAACGCCGTGACGCCGAGCCATCCAGCGGCCAGGGCATCGGCGGCGAGCTTGACGCCGATCGTGACCCACCACAGCGTCCAGTACGGGTTCGACAGCGAGACGAGACAGCCTTTGGCGACGGGGTTGAGGTCGGTCGGCCGGTCCTCGGGAGTGACCTCGAGCGTCATGCGCCCCCGCAGCGCGTCGCGGATGAGCGAGCCGCCCATCCACACGAGGAAGCCGCCGCCGGCCACCGCGAGCACTGTCGCGGCGAGCGGTTCACGCAGCAGATCCTGTAGGCCGAGCGCGAAGCCGAACAGCAGCAGCGCCTCGAGCAGCGCGTGGCCGACGAGCAGCAGGATCGCGGACACGCGCCCTCGGCGCAGCGTGTCGGTGACCGCGACGGTGAGCAACGGCCCGGGCGCCATCGCGCCGGTGAACGCGATGACGAAGGCCGCGAGGCCGATGCGCGCGGCGGCGAGGGCGGTTGCGGAGTCCATCGCGGCCGGCGCGCTCAGCCCTTCAGGCGCTTGAGCACCCAGGCCATGTTCTCGCCGAGGTCGCGCATGGTGGCCATGCCCTCGGCATCGTTGTCGACCTCGCCGCGCGGGCCCCCGACCCCTAGGTTCCAGTACGACGACCCGGGCACGACCATCTGCGAGATGAGGAAGAAGTGGTTCATCGTGTCGAGCGCGTGGATCGCGCCCGCACGCCTGACCGCTACCACACCCGCGCCTACTTTGCGCGCGAACATGTGGCCGTTGCCGCGCGCGACGTAGCCGGCGCGGTCGATCAAGGCCTTCATCTGCGGCGTCACGTCGGCGAAGTACACCGGCGAGCCGAGGAGGATGCCGTCGGCCTTGCGCATCGTGTCGATGTAGGCCGTGACATCGTCCTTGATGGCCGGGCAGTTGCCCGTCGGTTTCTTGCGGCACTTCCCGCACGCCTTGCACGGGGTGACCTTCGCGTGCGCGAGTTCGACGAGCTCGGTGTCGATCCCGCGTGACTCGAGCTGCGCGAGCACGGTCTTGAGAAGGAGCGAGGTGTTGCCGCCCTCGCGGGCGGACCCGTTGAACGCGACGACCTTCATGGTGCGAGCCCCTTCCTGGCGACGGTGGGTCCACTCTATACCACCCCGTCTCTGCGAGCGCCTGTGACCATGATGTGCCCGGCAGGGGGGGCGTTCTGTGCGACACTGTGCGGGCGACGCACGTCACTGGGAGGGCATCAGGGTGGCAGACGACGGACTGCTCACTGCTCCGGCTGGCCGCAACGTCGGCTTCTACATCAACCGCGCGATGCGCCTCCTCCGCGAGCTGCTCGAGATCGAGCTCGCGGGGGCGGGCATCAACGCGCAACAGGCCGCCGCGATCCGCGAGGTGCATCGCCGCGAGCAGGCCGGCGACCCCGGCACGGTGACGGAGATCTGTCACTACCTCGCCATCGACAAGAGCGTGTTCTCGGCGCTGCTCACCCGGCTCGTCCGCGGCCGCTGGCTCGCGACACAGCCGAATCCTGCCGACAGCCGTTCACGGCTCGTGGTGGTGGGAGATCGCGGGGTCGAGATGATGCCGGGGATCGCGGCAGCGACGCAGCGTTCGCTGGAGCGGGCGTGCGCCGACCTCACGCCCGAGCAGCTCGATCAGCTCGCCGGTCTGCTGGGCATCGTGATCGGGGCCGCGGAGCGCGAGCTCGGGCGCGAGCCGGACGCGTAGCTCCGCTACACGACCGCCTCGCCGGCCCACAGGCCGTGCAGGTTGCAGCTCGCGACCGCGCGCAACACGGTGCCTCCGTCCACCACCAGGACCGCCGAGACCACCGGTGCGGTCGCGACGGCCGACAGCTCGAAGCGCGCGACCTCGGAGCCGCCGGCGTACAGCGCGATCCACTGGATGAAGTGGTCGGGCAGGTTCGGGTGGGCGACCAAGTGGCCGACCTCCACCGTCACGCGCACGGCGCCGTCGCCTGCGGGCTCCAGCGTGACGACCGGCGTGTGCTTCTTCGTGAAATCGTCGGCGTTCTCAAGGTCGGTGACCTCGTGGACCGGGTCGAGGATCGGCGCATCGGTCATCTCGTGCTGCCTCCTAGGTGTGCGGGCGGATGATGCGGGGCGTGCGCGTAGGGACTATACCCGCACCGGGCGACCGGGACTCGTGCGCTACACTTGTCGCCCCGGCCCCGAGTGGAAGGTGCGTGAGGCTGTGACGGGCGAGAACACCGGCGGGACGGTCAGGCGCGGCGAGCTCGTCCTGCTGCTCGTGGACCTCCAGGAGCGGCTGGCCGCCGCGATGCCGCGGCGCGCGGAGGTCGTCGCGGCTGCGGTGCGGCTCGCGAGGGTGGCCGCGCTGGTCGGCGCCCCGCTCATCGTGACGCGGCAGTACCCGGAGGGGCTCGGTGGCACGGTGCCGGAGGTCGAGTCGGCGCTGACCACCCTCGCTGCTTCAGGCGCGCGGGTGCAGGGGGTCGACAAGACCGCGTTCTGCTGCGCCGCCGAGGGCGAGTTCGTCCAGGCACTGCAGGCGGTCGGCCGCCGGCAGGTCGTCATCTGCGGCATGGAGACGCACATCTGCGTCGCGCAGACCGCGCTCGCGCTGGCCGGCGACGGCCACGAGGTGCAGGTCGTTGCGGACGGATGCTGCTCGCTGGCCGATCTCGACCACGACGTCGCGCTCGATCGGATGCGCGGGGCTGGCATCGTCGTGACGACCTCGCAGGCGGTCATGTACGAGGCGGTGGGCCGCGCGGCAACCGACGAGTTCAAGGCGCTGCTGAAGATCGTCAAGGGCGAGGCGTGAGCGAAGCCGTGCCTGCCGACATCGAGATCGCGTAGTCGGCCCCGATCCGGCGCATCCGCGAGGTCGCCGAGGAGGCCGGCATCCTTTTTCGTGCATGGCGCCGATGCGGTCGACCCCCGCTCCGCGGCCGCCACGCGCCCGGTCGAGGACGTCCGCCTCTCGGCGGGCGCGGGCTTCCTGTATGCGCTGCACGGAGGCATCATGACCATGCCCGGCCTGCCGGCGAGCCCGGCGGGCGAGCGGATCGACATCGACGCCGACGGACGCATCGTCGGCCTGTTCTGACGGCGCGACAGGGGAAGGACCGGGGAGCCCATGGCCACGATCATCGACGGGAAGGCTGTCTCGGCGGCGGTCGAGGCCGAGACAGCCGAGCGCGTCGCCGCGCTGAGAGCGCGCGGCGTCACGCCGGGGCTCGCGGTCGTGCTGGTCGGCGAGGACCCCGCGTAGCAGTCGTACGTGAACATGAAGGAGCGCGACTGTGAGCGGCTCGGCATCGTGAGTCTCGACCACCGGCTGCTCGCCGACACGCCGCAGGCCGACCTCGACGCGCTGATCGACCGACTCAACGCCGACCCCGCCGTTCACGGCATCCTGGTGCAGCAGCCGTTCCCGGCCCACCTCGACGTCGAGGAGGTCGTCGCCCGCATCGCGCCGGTGAAGGACGTCGACGGCTTCCACCCCGAGAACCTCGGCCGCATGATGCGGGGCCTGCCCGGCCACCGTGCGTGCACGCCGTGGGGGGTCATGCGCATACTCGACCACTACGGCATCGACCCGCGCGGCAAGCGCGCGGTGGTCGTCGGCCGCTCGCTGCTCGTCGGCAAGCCGATGGGGCTCATGCTGCTCGAGCGCGACGCCACGGTCACCTGGTGTCACAGCCGCACACGGGACCTGCCCGCGGTCTGCCGCGAGGCCGACATCCTGGTCGCCGCGATCGGCCGGCCGAAGATGTTGGGCGCGGAGTACGTGGGCGAGGGCGCGGTCGTCATCGACGTCGGCATCAACCGCACCGAGGCCGGTATGGTCGGCGACGTGGACTTCGACGCGGTCGAGGGGCTCGCCTCGGCGATCACGCCGGTGCCCGGAGGCGTCGGGCCCATGACGCAGGCGATGCTGATGTCGAACACGGTCTCGGCGGCCGAGCGCCAGACGGGCCGGGTCGCGTGAGCCTGCTCTCGGGCCGGGAACGCAAGCCGCCTCTGGTGATCGAACCGGGCTGTTGCACCGCGTGCGCGATGCGCCTGCGCGTGTGCCGTGAGGGCGCGGTCGCGCGCGACGGCGACATCTTCCGCATCGATTCCGAGAAGTGCACCGGCTGCGCCGACTGCGCGCGCATCTGCCCGGCGAACTGCATCGGCGAGGCGCGCCCGGAAGCGTGACGCGGCCCGCGTCGCGGCCGTACGCTAGAATGGCGCGCACCAAGATGAAGATGCCTTCCCCGGAGGTTGACGACGTGACCAGCCGCACCGCCCGTGTTCTGGCCGCCGCCCTGCTCGCGGCCGCACTGTCCGTGCCCTCGCTCGCACTCGCCGCGACGCCGCCCGTCTACCAGGTGCAGGCGTGGTTCGGCGGCGCGTCGGAGAACCCCGATCGCGTGCTGCTCGTCGCGTCCGTCCTGGTGCCCACATCCACTCCGCTGCCGGCGAAGGTTCGCGTCCCGGTGCCCGAGGGCGCGACGGTGCTGTGGTCCGGCGAGATCCTGGGCGCCACCGGCGAGAGCGACATCCCGCGCGAGGGCACCATGACCGCCGGCACGGGCGGACGCGCATACGAGTTCACGCTCGAGCAGTCGCGCGAAGGCCAGCTCGAGTGCCTGTGGTCGAACATCGAGCCGAGGAAGGGCGGCGCGGTGGGCGCGTCGCTCAAGTGGGTCCAGACGGTCCCCGCCGACCTCGTGGGTTTCTCGGTCCGCACGCCCGCGGGCGCCGGCACGATCCGCACCGACCCGCAGTCCAACGATGCTCCCAACGAGAACGCGGACGGTGAGCGCATCTACACCCTGCCGAACCAGGGCCTTGCACCCGGCGAGTCGGCCGTCGTCGACGTCAGCTACGTTCCCGGGGGCGCGTCCGACGGGATCGGCGGGGGCGCGCTCGACACGCGGACGCTCATCATCGGGCTCGCCGTCGCGGCGGTGGCCGTCGCCGCCGTGCTCGCGGTGATGATCCGGCGCGAGGGCATGGCGGCGGCCGCGGGCGGGCCCGCGGACGAGCCGGACGACGCCTGAGGCCGGCGCGCTCCCGGTGCTGACGCCCCTGCTCGGTTCGCTGCTGCTCGTCGCCATCGCCGAGTTCGGCGACAAGACCCAGCTGCTCACGCTGATGCTCGCCGCGCGCTACCGCGCGTGGCAGGTGCTCGTCGGAGTGGCCGGCGCCATCGTGGTGCTGCAGTTGCTCGCGACCGCCGTGGGCAGCACGCTGGCGAGGCTCGTGCCGGCATCGGCGCTCGCGTGGGTCGCAGGCGGGCTGTTCATCGGCTTCGGGGTGTGGACCTTCCTCACCGCGTCCGACGCGCCCGAGGACGAGAAGGAGGCGGCGCGTACCTCGCGTTTCGGCGCGACCGCCTCGGCGTTCGTGGCGTTCTTCGTGGCCGAGCTGGGTGACAAGACCCAGCTGATGACGGCCACGATCGCCGCGGACCCGTCGTCGGCGGCCGCGCCGCTGCGCGCGCTCGGGCTCGCGCCGTCGGTCCCGGCAGCGGGGCTCGCGACGTTCGGCGCGGTGTGGCTCGGGTCGACGCTCGGCATGCTCGCGGTCAACGGGCTCGCGATCGCGGTGGGCTCGGCGATCGGCACGCGGCTGCCGCGCAAGCTCATCGCGCGGGTGGCCGGGGTCGTCTTCGTGTCGTTCGGCCTCGCTACGCTGTGGCCCGCGGTGGCCGGAGCGCCCGCGTGAAGGTGATGCTGCACGCGTGCTGCGGCCCGTGCCTGCTCGAGCCGTTCGACGCGATCGCCGCCGAGCACGAGGTCGTCGTGTGCTACGCCAACCCGAACATCCACCCTGCCGCCGAGTACGAGCGGCGCCGCGACACGCTGATGGCGTACGTACGCGAGCGCGGGCTCGCGGCCGTGGAGCTCGCGTACGACCCGGACGCGTGGCGCATGGCGGTCCGCGGGATCGAAGCCGACCGTGTCCGCCGGTGCGAGGCGTGCTTCCGCCTGCGTCTGGGCATGGTCGCGCATGCGGCCGCCGACGCCGGCTGCGACGCGGTGGCCAGCACGCTGACGGTCAGTCCGTATCAGGACCAGGCGGCCGTCGATCGCGCCGGCCGCGCGGCGTGCGCCGAGGCGGGCGTGACGTGGCTCGGCGGTGACTTCCGCGACCGGTACCCGGAAGCGACGCGCCGTTCGCGCGAGTTGGGGATGTATCGCCAGAACTACTGCGGGTGCGTCTACGGCGTCGCCGAGGCCGAGGCCGACCGTGCGCACCGTCGCGAGGAGCGCGCGGCCGCGAAGCGCGGTCAGTCCGAGGAGCCGCCGGCGTCCGAGTGATCCTCGGGCTGGTCGGATAGCAGCCGGGCGAGGGCGGCCTCGTAGGCGCGGCGGAGCTCCTTGATGCGCGGCACCGAGCGCGCGTACCGCAGGCCTCGCGTGGGCTGGAACCTCGGGCCCTTCACGCGGGTCTCTCGCGCCTCGATGGCGCGCCGCAGGTCCTGCGGCGTGTGCCCGCGGAACAGCGTGCGGCTCGTGCCGATGACCGACAGGATGTGCGCGTCGGAGCCGCCGGTCGCCGCGAGCCGGTGACGGTTGCGCAGCTGGTACCAGCGGGCGCGCAGGTTGCCGGTGGCGAGCAAGGGAGTGGAGTTCGCGACCTCGACGGCGTCGTAGGGTACGGAGTCGTACAGCTCACGGTCGCCCCGGCACAGCCCGTGCCGGTGCCACCACAGCGGCGCGAACGGGTGCGCCGCGATCGCGACGCCGCCCTGGTCGTGGATCGCGTCGACGGTATCGGTGGCGCTCATCGCGGGCGGGACGCGCTCGGGGGCCCACAGGCCGATGATGTGGCCGTCGGCGCTCTCGACCTCCTGGGCGACCACGACGGCGACCGGGCCCATGCTCGGCGCCGCTTCCGCGGCCTCGAGCGCACCCTCGACGCTGTTGTGGTCGGCGATGGCCACGACCGTCAGGTCGGTGCGGAGGTTGACCCACTTCAGGACCTCGAGAGGCGAGGCGACGCCGTCCGAGACCGTGGTGTGGATGTGGAGGTCGGCGGCCGACCAGCCGGCGCGGGTCACTTCTTCAAGTACACCGCATCGCCGCGGCGCTGCACGGAGATGCCCTTGAAGCGCGGGTCCGACTGCCTTGCCTTGCCCAGCCCGAGCACGAGCGTGGCGGGCTTGCGGTCGATCGCCACGCGCACCGACGCGTCCGCGCCGGCGGCGAAGTCCTCGATGATGCGTGTGTACACGCTGTTGCGGGCTTTGCTCGGTACCGCTTCGGGGATGAGCTTGTAGTCGGCCGCCATGCCTTATCGCCGTCCCTCGCTGTGGGTGGTTTGCGTGCGCCGTGCGCATAGTACACTCCGAGCGACCGAACGCGCGACGAGTGGCGAGGCCGGAAGGGTGGGACGGGTGCGCACCGGCGACTTCGACTACGACCTGCCGAGCGGGCTGATCGCCCAGCGTCCGGCCGAGCCGCGCGACTCGTGCCGGCTCATGGTCGTCGACCGCAGCAGCGGCCAGATCGACCACCGCTCGTTCACCGACGTCCTCGAGTACCTGCACCCCGGCGACCTGCTCGTCGTCAACGACACGCGCGTCCTGCCCGCCCGCCTGCACGGCGCCAAGGACGAGACCGGCGGCGCGGTCGAGGTCCTCCTCCTGCGCGAGATCTACACCGACGCGTGGGAGTGCCTCGTCAAGCCGGGCCGCCGGCTGCAGCCCGGCGCGAAGGTGGTGTTCGCCGGTGGCCGCATGACCGGGCTCGTGGTCGACCGGCTGGAGGAGTCCGGCGGGCGCGTCATCCAGTTCACCGTGCGCGAAGGGGTGTTCCTCGACGTCGTGCACGAGATCGGCGAGATGCCGCTGCCGCCCTACATCACCGCGTCGCTCGACGACCCCGAGCTCTACCAGACCGTCTATGCCACCGAGGAGCGCTCGGCCGCGGCGCCTACGGCGGGTCTGCACTTCACGCCCGCGCTGCTCGAGCGCGCCGAGGCCGCGGGCGTGCGTCTGGCGCATGTCGAGCTCGACGTGGGTCTCGACACCTTCCGCCCGGTGACCGAGGACGACCCGCGCGCGCACCACATCCACACCGAGCGCTACCGCGTGTCCGAGCGCAC
>VAUM01000055.1 GCA_005774595.1 Actinomycetota bacterium | reverse complement strand
GGCCGCGGCCGATTCATCGAGGTGCAGGGCACCGGTGAGAAGGCGCCGTTCGACCGCGCGGCGCTCGACGCGCTGCTCGAGCTCGCGGAGAGCGGTGTCACCCGGCTTGTCGAGGTGCAGCGCACCGTGACCGAGGGCGACCTCGACACGTTCGAGGGCTGAGGAACGATGAAGCGCGTCGTGGTCGCGACAGGCAACGCCGGCAAGCTCGCCGAGATCCGCGCGGCACTCGCGTTCCCGGAGTGGGAGTTCGTCTCGGTGGCCGACCTCGGCGGCTGGGACGCGCCCGAGGAGACCGGCGGCACCTTCGAGGAGAACGCGCGCATCAAGGCGGCGGCCGCGCGCGCCGCGTTCGGCGGGGCCGCGCTCGCCGACGACTCGGGGCTCGAGGTCGACGCGCTGGACGGCGAACCGGGCGTGCGGTCGTCGCGCTACGCGGGCGAGGACGCCACCGATGCCGACAACAACGCACGCCTGCTCACCGCCTTGGACGGCGTGCCTGCGGACGGGCGGGCGGCGCGCTTCCGGTGCGCGATGGTGTTTCTCGACGACGACGGGGCCGAGACGGTCGCGAGCGGCGCATGCGAGGGGCGGATGGGGACGGTCGCGCTCGGCGACGGCGGCTTCGGCTACGACCCGCTGTTCCTCCCGGACGTGACTCCGGGGCGGACGATGGCTCAGCTCGGCATGGGGGAGAAGAACGCGATCAGCCACCGGGGGGCCGCGCTGAGGGCCCTGCGCGACGCGCTCGGGCCGCGCGGCTGAACGCCGGCCCGCGCCGCGTGCGCCGCGCTCGCCGCGCACGCTATACTGTCTCGCGCGCCCGGCGTGCCGGGTGGGTCAAGGGTCGGGCCGTGGCGCAGCTTGGTAGCGCACCTGCTTTGGGAGCAGGGGGTCGCCGGTTCGAATCCGGCCGGCCCGACCAGCTTCATGCGGCCGTAGTTCAATTGGTAGAGCCCCAGCCTTCCAAGCTGGTTGTTGCGGGTTCGAGTCCCGTCGGCCGCTCCACGACATCTCACAGCGCCGTCGCGTGCGGCGCGCAGCATAGGCGCCCGTAGCTCAGGTGGATAGAGCGGAAGACTTCTAATCTTCAGGCCGGGGGTTCGAATCCTCCCGGGCGCGCCACCGACTCGAAGACGAGGGCCTCGGCGCGCCGGGGCCCTCGCGTCGCGCCCGCGCATTGACAACCCGGCGGCGCGTCGCTAGCGTAGCGGGGCGCCCGCGGGCAGGTGCCTGCGGGGCGTCACACGGTGGGTGTAGCTCAGTCGGTTAGAGCGTCGGACTGTGGCTCCGAAGGTCGCGGGTTCGAGTCCCGTTACCCACCCCAGACGTACTCCATCGGGGCCTCCTCGCACCAGGCGAGGGGGTCCCGCTGCAGGAAGGCCGCACGGAAGGCTCACGATGCCCCGCCCGAACGCACCGCTCGCGATCCTGCTCGTTCTCGCGCTCGCCGCACCGCTCGCCGGATGCGCGAAGAAGGCCAGGCCGCTCACTGTCGAGCAGGCGGCGGCTCACACCATCGGCAAGCCGCATCCCATGGACCAGGGCGGCTCGGACGCGCGCGGCTGCGACTGCCACGAGCCGAAGTAGCCTCCCGCCGCCCGGAAGCGCGCGGGAGGCTCGCTTGCGTGACCGCGCCGACCGTGTAGAATGGCAACGCTCATCGGGCCGTTAGCTCAGCTGGTAGAGCAGGGGACTCTTAATCCCAAGGTCATAGGTTCGATCCCTATACGGCCCACCATAGCGATCCCCGAGGCCGACGCCGGTGTCGGCCTCTTGTGTATAGTTGTGTGCCGGCTTTCGTGCGGGCGTGGCGGAACTGGCAGACGCGCAGGGTTTAGGTCCCTGTGAGGCGACTCGTGGAGGTTCGACCCCTCTCGCCCGCACCATGAGCCGTCCCCGTCGGCGTCGAAGGTGGACCGTCCGCCGCGGGGCCCTGACCGACCAGGAGGTCGACAGTGGAGTCCAGCTGCAAACCACTCGAGGGAGTCAAGGTCGAGGTCACGGTCGACCTGAGCGCCGATGAGGTGACGCGCGCGATCTCCGATGCTTTCGCGCGCCTGTCGGGCCGGCTGCGCATCCCCGGGTTCCGTCCCGGCAAGGCGCCGCGCGCGATCGTCGAGAGCCGGATCGGCACGGATGCCGTGCTCGAGGAGGCGCGCGACCAGCTGACCGAGGAGACCTACCCGCTGGCGGTCAACGAACTCGACCTGCGGCCGATCGCGCCGGGCGACTTCGGCGAGCTGAAGACGCTCGTGGACGGCGAGCCGTACACCTACACCGTCACCGTCGAGGTCCGCCCCGAGCTCGCGCTCTCATCGGACGACGCGATTGTTGTGACGGTCCCGGCCGCGCACGCTACCGACAGGGAGATCGACGCCCAGCTCGACTACCTCCGCGAGCGCCACGCCACCCTCGAGCCCGTTGAGCGCGGCCTGCAGGTCGGCGACTTCGCGCTGATCTCGTTCGTCGGGCTCGTCGACGGCGAGGAGTATGAGGGAAACGCCGTCGACAAGTACCTCTACGAGAGCGGCCGGGGCCTCATGCCGGCGGAGTTCGACGCCGCGATCGCCGGCGTCGCCGCGGGCGGGAGCGCGCACGCCGAGTTCCCGATCCCGGACAGCTCGTCGGTCGAGGAGTTCGTCGGCCGCACGGCGACCTTCGACATCGAGGTCCACGAGGTCAAGGAGAAGGCGCTCCCGGCGCTCGACGACGAGTTCGCCGGGACGGTGGGCGGATTCGAGACGCTCGACGAACTGCGCGCCGACATCCGCAAGCGCATGGACGAGGCCAAGGGCGTCGGCCACCTGCGCGAGGTCGAGCGCTCCGCGCGTCACATGCTCGGGCAGCGGCTGGCCGGCGAGGTCCCCGAGTCGATGGTCGAGTACCGCGCGAACGCGCTGACGCAGGAGTTCTTCGAGACGCTCGAGCAGCGTCAGATCTCGCTCGACGACTACGTGGCGGCCACGGGCGTGACTCCCGAGCAGATCCAGGCGGACATCATGGACCGCGCCCGCGACGTGCTCACCGAGGAGCTCGCCCTCGAGGCGCTGTTCCGGCAGCGTGGCATGGAGGTCACGGAGCAGGAGCTCACCGAGGAGATCGCCCGCATGGCCGGAGCCGAGGAAGGCGCCGCCGAGCGCATGTCGACGCGCCTGCGGGAGGCCGGCATGCTGCCGCTCGTGCGCGAGACCATCATGCACCGGCTGGCGACGCGCTGGCTCATGGACAGCGTCGAGGTCATCGAGGTCGACCCGGTAGACGAGCCCGCGGACGAGCCGACGGCAGACGAACCGGCCGCGGAGTAGCGCGCGCAGACGAGAAGGAGGCACGACGATGAGCTTCGAACTCTACGGCGACCTGGTGCCGATGGTGGTCGAGCAGACCAGCCGCGGCGAGCGCCACTACGACATCTTCTCGCGTCTCCTGAACGAGCGCGTCATCTTCCTCGGGCGCGACGTCGACGACCTGTCGGCGAACCTCGTCATCGCGCAGATGCTCCACCTCGAGAGCGAGGACCCGACCAAGGACATCAACTTCTACATCAACTCACCGGGCGGCTCGGTCAGCGCCGGTCTCGCTGTGTACGACACCATGCAGCTGATCCGCTGCGACGTCGCGACGATCTGCATCGGCATGTGCGCCTCGATGGCCGCCGTGCTGCTGGCGGCGGGGGCGGCGGGCAAGCGTTCGGCGCTGCCGCACAGCCGCGTGCTGATCCACCAGCCGTGGGGTGGCGTCCAGGGCCAGGTCACGGACATCGAGATCCAGGCCAACGAGATGCTGCGCACGCGTGCCACCCTCGACGAGATCCTCGCGCAGCACACCGGCAAGGATCCGAAGACCATCCGCAAGGACACCGAGCGCGACAACATCATGTCCGCCGAGGAGGCCAAGGCGTACGGTCTCGTCGACAGCGTCGTGGCGCACCGCGCCAAGGAGTAGGGGACCGCGCGACGTGGCGAAGAGCGAGGGCGGCAGCCCCGAGAACCTGAGGTGCTCGTTCTGCGGCAAGGGCCAGCGGCAGGTCAAGAAGCTGATCGCGGGCCCGGGCGTCTACATCTGCGACGAGTGCATCGACCTGTGCAACGACATCGTCGACGAGGAGGCCGACGGCGCCGAGGTCAAGCCGCTCATCGACGAGCTGCCGACGCCGGGCGACATCTACGCCCATCTCGACGAGTACGTCATCGGCCAGGAGCGCGCGAAGAAGGTCCTGTCGGTGGCCGTGTACAACCACTACAAGCGCGTGCGCTGCCGCGACTGCGACGACGAGCACGACGTCGAGATCGCCAAGAGCAACATCCTGCTGCTCGGCCCCACCGGCTGCGGCAAGACCCTGCTCGCCCAGACGCTCGCCCGCATCCTGAAGGTGCCGTTCGCGATCGCCGATGCCACCACGCTCACCGAGGCGGGCTACGTCGGTGAGGACGTCGAGAACATCCTGCTCAAGCTCATCACCGCCGCGGACTTCGACACCGCGCGCGCCGAGGTCGGCATCATCTACATCGACGAGATCGACAAGGTCGCCCGCAAGGCCGAGAACCTCTCGATCACCCGTGACGTCTCCGGCGAGGGCGTCCAGCAGGCCCTGCTCAAGATCATCGAGGGCACGGAGGCGGCCGTCCCGCCCCAGGGCGGGCGCAAGCACCCGCAGCAGGAGCTCATCCGCATCGACACCACGAACGTGCTCTTCATCCTGGGAGGCGCGTTCGTCGGCCTCGAGAAGATCGTCGCCGACCGCATCGGCAAGCGCGGTGTCGGCTTCGGCGCTGAGCTGACCGACGCCAGCAAGCGCGACAAGGGCGAACTGCTCGCTCAGGTGCTGCCGGAGGACCTGCACAAGTACGGGCTCATCCCCGAGTTCGTCGGGCGCATCCCGGTCACTGCCGCGGTCGACGATCTCGGCGCCGGCGAGCTGGTGCGCATCCTCACCGAGCCGAAGAACGCGCTGGTCAAGCAGTACCAGCGCCTCTTCGCGCTCGAGGGTGTGGAGCTCGAGTTCACCGCCGATGCGCTGTCCGAGGTCGCCGCCCAGGCGATCGCGCACGGGACCGGCGCGCGCGGACTGCGGTCGATCCTCGAGTCGCTGCTGCTCGACACGATGTACGACCTGCCGGGCCGCACCGATGTGGAGCGGGTGGTGGTGACGCGCGAGGCGGTCACCCGTGCGGCGGAGCCCACGTTCGTGCTCACCGCGGGAGGGCGCGAGGCCAGCGCGTAGCGCCGCGGCGCTACGCGTCGACCGGCAGATGCGGCTACTGCCGCACGCGGTCGAGGATGCGCGCGGCGCCCTGCAGGTCGTTCGGGTAGAGGTCGGCGGGCACGGCGCCCTTGCCGGCGATGGCGAAGACCACGTGGCGTGCGCACTCGGTGCCCTCGTTGTGGCAGAGGTTCAGCTTCAGGATCGGTTCCACCGGCCCGAATCTGCCGGCGTTGTCCTCGAAGAAGCGGCACATCCCGATGCACTCACAGTCAGACATCTCCTACGCTCCCAGCTTCGCATGCACTGCGCTGCGTGCGAGTCCCCGATGCCGGTCGCGGGACGCGGTCGTGCTCCCGGGCCGCTACTGACGCGGCCCTGACTCCAGGATCCGGATCGCCCGGTCGGTGTCGACCGGGAACAGGTCGGACGGCACGGCCTCGCGGCCCAACCGCTCGAACACCATGTGGCGCGCGCACTCGGCGCCGTCGTTGTGGCACAGCTTGTTCTGGATCAGGGCGGCGATGGGCATCTTGTCCGCCATCCTGTCACGGAAGAACGTGCACTTCTCGATGCACTCGCAGTCCGCCATGCCGACCTCCCCGCCAGCCGATCCGCTGAGGCGCCCCCCGACACCTGCGCAAGGGTACCCCTACAGGTGTCTCGCGTCAGTATCCCCCGACACACTCCATCGGATGGGTGGTGCCGGTTCATGAGCGGAGGATCGCCACGCCGCCCGTTCGCGCCCGCTTGCGGCTAGAATCAGCAGGCACTGTCGCAGGATCCTGAAGACGAGGGCGGTCAGGCACGTGAGCGAGATGGACAAGGCGTACGACCCGAAGGCCGTCGAAGGCCCGGTGCTGGACTCGTGGCTCGCCGGCGGCTGGTTCGGCTGCGAGCCGGTCGAGGGCGCCGACGCGTTCGTCATCCCGATCCCGCCGCCCAACGTCACCGGGTCGCTGCACATGGGCCACGCGCTCAACAACACGATCCAGGACGTGCTCATCCGCCGCTCGCGCATGACCGGGCGTCCGACGCGCTGGGTGGTCGGCACCGACCACGCCGGCATCGCCACGCAGAACAAGGTCGAGCAGAAGCTCGCTGCCGAGGGCAGGAGCCGCCACGACGTCGGCCGAGAGGCGTTCGTCGAGGCGTGCTGGGAATGGCGCCGCGAGCACGGCTCGACCATCATCCGCCAGCTCAAGGCGATGGGCTGCTCGTGCGACTACTCCGACGAGTGGTTCACGATGGACCCGTCGTACCAGCGCGCTGTGAAGCGCGTGTTCGTCGAGCTGTACCGCGAGGGCCTCATCTACCGCGGCAAGCGCATCATCAACTGGTGCCCGCGCTGCTCGACGGCGCTGTCGGACATCGAGGTGGAGCACGAGGAGCTCGACGGCCACCTCTGGCACATCCGCTATCCGCTGCGCGAGCCCTTCGGTGGCGTCGATCACGTGATCGTCGCGACCACGCGGCCCGAGACCATGCTCGGCGACACCTGCGTGGCGGTGCACCCGGACGACGAGCGCTACACGGCGCTCGTCGGCGCCACGGTGGTGCTGCCGCTCCTCGGCCGTGAGATCCCGATCGTGGCGGATGCGTACGTGGACCCTTCGTTCGGCACCGGCGCGGTCAAGGTCACGCCCGCGCACGACCCGAACGACTTCGAGATCGCGGAGCGGCACGACATCCCCAAGGTCAACGTGCTCACCGCCGACGCGCGCATCACCGCCGAGGGCGGCCCGTACGAGGGCCTCGACCGCTACGAGGCGCGCAAGCGCGTCATCGCCGACCTCGACGCCGCCGGGCTGCTCGTGCGCACCGACGACCACGTGCACGCGGTCGGCCACTGCTACCGCTGCCACACGGTGGTCGAGCCGTGGCTCTCGGACCAGTGGTTCGTGGACATGAAGCCGCTCGCTGCGCCCGCGATCGACGTGGTGCGCGCCGGCCGCGTGCGCTTCCACCCGGAGCGCTGGGCCGGCGTGTACTTCCACTGGATGGACAACATCCGCGACTGGTGCGTCTCGCGCCAGCTGTGGTGGGGCCACCAGATCCCGGTCTTCTACTGCGACGCGTGCGGCGAGATGACCGTGTCCGAGGAGGACGTGACGGCCTGCCCCGCGTGCGGCGCACCCGTGCGGCAGGACGAGGATGTGCTCGACACGTGGTTCTCCTCGGCGCTGTGGCCGTTCGCCACGCTCGGCTGGCCCGACGACACGCCCGAGCTGCGCGCCTTCTACCCGACCACGGTGCTCTCGACCGCCCGCGACATCCTGTTCCTGTGGGTCGCGCGCATGATCATGCAGGGGCTGAAGTTCGCCGGCGACATCCCGTACTCCGAGGTCATCATCCACCCGACGGTCTTCAACGCCGAGGGCAAGCGGATGAGCAAGTCGCTGGGGACCGGCGTCGACCCGCTCGACCTGATGGAGCACTACGGCGCCGACGGCATGCGCTTCGGCCTGATGCTGCAGACGACCGGCAGCCAGGACATCCGCTTCTCCGAGGAGAAGCTCGCCGGCGCGCGCAACTTCGCGAACAAGATCTGGAACGCCAGCCGGTTCGTGCTGATGAACCTCGGCGAGGACTACGTGCCGGGGCCGCCGGAGGCCAAGACGGTGGCGGATCGCTGGATCCTGTCACGGCTCGCCGCGCTGTCCGAGAGCGTTGACGCCGGCCTCGACGTGGGCGCCGCGCGCGCGGCGGGCGCCGACGCGTTCCAGTTCGGAGAAGTGGCCCGCTCGCTGTACGACTTCTTCTGGAGCGAGTTCTGCGACTGGTACATCGAGCTGGCGAAGGGCCGGCTCGCGGCGGGCGGGGAGCAGAAGCTCGCCGCGCAGCGCCTGCTCGTGCACGTGCTCGACCGCGCGCTGCGGCTGCTGCACCCGATGATGCCCTTCGTGACCGAGGAGATCTGGCGCCGCCTGCCGCTGCCGGACGGCGAGGGCGCGGTGTCGCTCATGGTGGCTGCGTGGCCGACCGGGCTGGCCGAGGCGCGCGACTGCGACGCGGAGGCGTCGATGTCCGTGCTGCAGGAACTCGTGACCGAGGTGCGCGCGGTGCGCGCGCGCTACGGCGTGTCGCCCAAGGCCGAGGTCGCGTGCATCGTGCGCGCGGCGGGGGCCGACGCGATGCTCGTTGAGTCGCAGGCCCACTACCTGCACGAACTCGCCGGTGTCAGCACGCTGACGGTGGACGCGGGCGCCGCGAGGCCGCCGCACGCCGCGGCGGCGGTGGCCGGCGGGTTCGAGGTGTTCGTGCCGCTCGAGGGGCTGGTGGACTTCGCGGCGGAGCGCGAGAAGGTGGGCCGCGAGCTCGCGAGGGCGCGCGAGGAGCTCGACCGGCTCGAGCGCAAGCTGGGCAACGAGGGCTTCCTGGCCAAGGCGGCAGCCGACGTGATCGAGAAGGACCGCGCGAAGGCCGCGGAGCTGGCCGACGCGGTCGCGAAGCTCGAGGCGCAGGCGGCCGACCTGGCGGAGTAGGGCCGCGGACGGGCGAAGGGAGGCGCGTGGCCGAGCTGACGTACGAGGAGGCCGAGGCCGCGCTCGCCGCGCTGCTGCGCTTCGGCACGAACCCGTCGCTCGCGCGCATCCGTGCGCTGTGCGCCGCGCTCGGCGACCCGCAGGCGGGCCTGCGCTGCGTGCGCGTGACCGGCACGAACGGCAAGACCTCCGTGAC
>VAUM01000054.1 GCA_005774595.1 Actinomycetota bacterium | reverse complement strand
CGAGGGACGGATGCTCGTGCGCGAGGCGACCGTGGCGGTCGTCGACGAGGACCTGTGCGGCGGGTGCGCGCTGTGCGTGCTGTCCTGCCCGTACAAGGCGGTCTCGTTCGACGCCGAGAAGCGGCGGGCCGTGGTCAACGAGCTGCTGTGCCACGGGTGCGGCACGTGCGTCGCGATGTGCCCGTCCGCGGCCATCGCCGCCAAGGGGTTCACGGACGCGCAGTTGACGGCAGAGGTCCGGGGTCTGCACGATGCAGGTTCCCGGTGCACTCGGTAGGCACGATCCGACACGGAAAGGCGGGGGTAAAGACATGGCTACGAAGCAGGTCGACGCGAGGGGGCTGCGGTGCCCGCAGCCGGTGCTGAAGATCACCACGGCGATGCCCGACATGCAGCCCGGCGACATCATGGAGGTCTCTGCGGACTGCGCGACGTTCGACGAGGACGTCCGCAAATGGTGCGACCGGATGGGCAAGACCCTGCTCGCCATCACCAAGGAGGGCGAGATGTCGGTCGCCCAGATCCGGTTCTGACGACGAGGCGATAGAAGGAGCATCCGATGGCCAAGGACAACGGGTCCGTCTCGATGGGCAGGGGCGACTTCGACGCCCTGCTGGCCGCGCTCGACCGCATCGCCGCGGGCGAGTACAGCGAGCGCGTGAGCGTCGACACGGCCGATGAGGGGATCGCGCGCCTGCGCGACGCGTTCAACGCCGCCCTGCAGTCGGTCGACGACCACCTCGGCGAGGACCGTGAGGCGACGATGAACCTCGCGCTGGGTATGGCCGAGTGCTTCAACGTGCTCGGCGAGGTGCGGCGCGGGAACCTTGCGGCGCGGGTCGGCGAGGACCTGCTCACGCGCGAGGACGACCTGATCTCGAGCTTCGGGCGCGCGCTGAACGACACGATCGCCGACATCGAGGCGCAGATCGCGACCATCCAGCGCCAGGAGGACACGCAGGCGGCGATGGAGCATCTCGTGCGCCAGCTGCAGACGCCGATCCTCCAGCTGTGGGACGACGTGCTCGCCCTGCCGGTCATCGGCATGGTCGACTCGCGCCGCAGCGCGGAGATGATGGGATCACTGCTCGACGAGATCATGCGGCGCCGCTGCAAGTACGTGATCCTCGACATCACCGGCGTCGAGATCGTCGACACGCGCACGGCGGACCACTTCGTGAAGGTCATGAAGTCCGCCGAGCTGCTCGGCGCGCGCTGCGTGATGACCGGCATCCGCCCGGCCGTCGCTCAGACGCTCGTGGAGCTCGGGGTCGACCTCACCTCGATCAACACCCTGCGCAACCTGCAGGAGGGCCTGCGCTTCTGCCTGCGCGAGATGGAGCAGAGCCGCGCAGGCGGCCGGCTCGCCGCCGAGGGGTGAGCCGAGCTGTGGTCGAAGAGCGTCACATACCGATCATCAAGCTCTACGACACGCTGATCGTCTCCATCCAAGTGGAGCTGTCCGATCGGCTCGTGCTGCAGCTCAAGGACGACATCGCCAACGAGATCCAGCTGCTCGGTCCCAGCGGCCTGATCATCGACGTGTCCGGCGTCGAGATCATGGACAGCTACATCTCGCGCACCATCCGCGACATCGGCATGATCTCGCGCCTGATGGGGGTCACCACCGTCATCTGCGGGCTCGACCCGAACATCGCGATCACGCTCGTCGAGATGGGCATGGACCTCGAAGGCGTGACGCCGTTCCTCGAGATGGAGTCGGCGTTCGAGTACCTGCATCACGGCCGCTGCGCCGTCGACATCGCGGGGGACGACGGGGAGGACACGTGGTCCCTGTAGCGCGCGTGAGCGACGCCGCCGTCGAGGCCATCAGGCCGATCACGGGCGGGATCGTGGCGCGATCGATCGCAACGGTCGCCGTGACCAAGTGTGGACTCGACGTCGAGTACGCGAGCCAGGCGCAGGTCATGGATCTCGCCGCTGCGATGGAATCGGGCATCCGCAGTTTCGTCGCGGAACCCGAGCGCGCCGAGGAGGCCGTCCACGCGTTGCGCAACGCGATCGCCGCGATGTCGCTCGGCGGCGGTGCGGAGGCGGCTGCGAGTGCGCTCGGCGCATCGGCAGGAGCGCCGGCCCCGGGCGCCGCGCAGGGCGCCGGCGACCTGTGCCGCATCGAGCTGCGCGAGGAGTACGACATCGTCACGGCGCGCGGCATCACGCGCGAGATGTGCGGCGCGCTCGGGTTCGCGGCAGTCGAGCAGGTCAAGGTCGCGACCATCGTGTCCGAGCTCGCGCGCAACATCATCGCGTATGCGGGGCGCGGCTCGATCGAGCTGCGCGCCATCCGGGAGGGCCGCAAGGGCATCGAGGTCAAGGCGGTCGACAACGGCCCCGGCATCCCGGACCTCGACGCCATCATGGAGGGAGCGTACAACTCCCGCTCCGGCATGGGCATCGGTCTCGTCGGCACGAAGCGGCTGATGGACGAGTTCGAGATCGACAGCGTGCCGGGACGCGGAACGACGATCATTGCGAGGAAGTTCGCCTGATGCTCCTGGACATAGGTACGGTGCGTCGCCCCGCTCTGGGCCAGCGGGTCTCGGGCGACGCGTTCGCGGTCGTCTCGCGCCCTGACAGCCTGCTCGTCGCCGTGGTGGACGGGCTCGGTCACGGGCCCAACGCCGCCGAGGCGGCCGACGCGTTCGTCGAGTCTGTGGAGGGCGCCGACGACGTCCCCCTCGATACGATGATGGCCGACGCGGGCCGGCGTCTCGCGCACACACGGGGCGCCGCGGCGACGATCGTGCGTCTCGACTTCGCGCGGAGGCGGATCGAGACCAGCGGGGTGGGCAACGTGCACTTCCAGGCGCACGCGGACCGCTCCATCCACCCCGTGTCCGCGCCCGGCATCGTCGGGCATCGCGTCCGCAAGGTGCTCCGCTTCGAGTTCGGCCTGCCCGACGAGCTGCTCTTCTCGCTGTCGTCCGACGGGCTGTCGAGCCGCATCCACCTCGAGCGCTACACGGACGGCACCGCGCAGGAGATCGCGGAGCGCCTGCTGGAGCACTACGGCAAGGCGCACGACGACGCCACGTGCATCGTGGTGCGCTACGCGGCCGAGGCCCCGGCGTGAGGACGCACGGCGGCATGACCGAGCGCACGTGGGCGTGCCCGATGCGTTCGAGCATAACCGGCCACATCCGGCGCCAGTCCGACGTGCTCGCTTGGCCGCACCGGTGCGCGGTGCTCGCCTTGGCCTGCGGGCTCGACCCGATCGCCGTGCGTGAGGTCGAGCTGATCGCCGCGGAACTGGCGAGCAACACGCTGCGCCACGGCGGCGGCGGCGAGGTCCACGCGGCGTACAGCGAGCAACCCGCGCGTTGCATCGAGCTGACCGCCACGGACGACGGACCGGGTTTCGACGACATCGAGCACGCGCTCATGGACGGCGTCTCGAGGGGGCGCCGGGTCGAGGAGCTGGCGATCGCGCGCGGGGAGGGCCTCGGCGCGGGACTCGGGGCCATCGGCAGGCTGGCGGACGAGCTGTTCGTCTCCAACAAGCTCGACGGCGGTGCGGTCGTCATCGCGAGGAAGTACCTGCCGTGAGCCCGCACGGGGGCGCGAAGCGCTCCGTCGTGCTGCTCGGTCTCGGCAACACCCTGCTTTCCGACGACGGCGTCGGCGTGCTCGTGGTGCGCGCGATCGCCGGCGAGGCGCGAGCGCTCGGGGCCCAGGTCGCCGAGGCCGAGGTGGCGGGGTTCGCGCTCGTGGACGTGCTGGGCGACCACGACGCGGCCGTCGTCGTGGACGCGGCGCGCCTGCCCGGCCTCGCTCCGGGCGAGATCGTGGTGCGTGGCCTCGACGAGTTCGAGCCCTCGCTGCACCTCGTCGCGGCGCATCAGGTCGACCTGCCGGCCGCCCTCGCGCTGGGCAGGGCGATGGGCCACCGGATGCCCGAAGTGGTCCGCGTGGTGGCGGTGCAGGTCGCCGACGACCGCACCTTCTGTGAGAGCTGCACCCCCGAGGTGGCTGCCGCCGTCGGCACCGCCGCGCGGCTCGCGCTCGGGCTGGTCGAGGAGCTCGTCAGGAGCTGAGCGGCCGCTCCGTGGGCCCGTCATCGGGGAGCCGGATCGCCTCGTGCCAGAACACGCGGTCGGCCAGCGCCAGCGCCGTCCCGACGCCGATGTAGACCGCGCCGAGGATGCCCGCGCCGATGCGGTCCGGGTGCACGTAGAGGGTGCGCAGCGCGATCCCGCCGCCCATCATGAGCGCGATGAGCCCCCAGGAGCGCAGGGACAGGAACCCGAGGAGCGAGGCTCTCCCGCGCGACCGGATACGCGCGACCGCGTTCGTTGCCGCCCTGTCGAGCAGCAGCCGGGCCTTGAGCACGCCGAGGGCGAGCCCTGCCGCGAGCGCCCACGAGTGCCACTCGCGGTCGTGCACGTACATCACACCGCGCACCAGGAGGATCGAGGCGCCCACGAGCCACATGAGCGCCGCA
The DNA here is from genome assembly GCA_005774595.1 of Actinomycetota bacterium. NCBI lineage: Bacteria > Bacillati > Actinomycetota > Actinomycetota bacterium. The sequence continues at coordinate 4,541 of VAUM01000054.1, read as the reverse complement.
GCCACGATCTGTGTGCGGACGCTCGCCTGCGGTGTGCGCACGGTCACGCTCTCGGCCTCTCTTCGCGGTCCGGTCGAGCATGCCGGCCTCGCGGAGGTGCGAAGGCGGGATGCCGGTGCGGGACGTCATGGGGTACTCTGGACGACGGAGTGTGATTCTACGGATGGCGGGTGCCGTCCGTCGAGAAGCACGACGCAGCGGTCGCCCGGGGGAAACGCCGCTGCGGCGTCCGTCCGTTCACGCATCCGCGGAGGAGACGTGGTGAGGCAAGCGTCGTGGGGGCCGCTGCGCTTCCGCGTCCCGGCCATAGTCGTCGCCCTGTTCCTCGTGCTTGCCGCGGTGCTGGTGCGGGGCATGCGCCACACCGCCGTCGAGAGCTACACGGCCGTCGAGCGCGAGAAGGTCGGCAACGATGTGCGGCGCGCGGCCGCGGCGCTGGACGCACAGGAGCAGGGGCTGCGCGCGACAGTGGCCGACCGGGCCGCGTGGGACGACACCTACGCCTTCATGGACGGCTACCCGGACTGGTATGTGGTGTCGAACCTGACCACCCCGGCGCTCGCCGCCCTGCGGCTCGACCTGATGGCGTTCGTCGACGAGGCCGGGAGCGTCGGCCACATCGCGGGCGGGGACGGCACGCTCCCGCGCGAGACGGTCACTGCGATCGAGGCGGTCGCGGCCCGCGTCATCCGCGAAGGCGCCGACGGCGAGCGGAGCGGAGCGGTGCTGCTCGGAGAGGGTCCCGCGCTCGTCGCGGCGGCGCCCGTCACCAGCAGCGACCGGTCGGCCCCGCCCCGGGGGGTCCTCGTGATCGCGCACGTCCTCGGCGCGTCGGACCTCGCGTCGCTCGAGGAGGTGACGATGCTCGACGTGAAGCTCAAGCCGCCGCGCGAGGGGGACTCATCGGGCGACGTTCCGGACCAGGTCTACGTGGAAGCGGTCGACGACCGCACCGTCGCCGGCCGCGAGACGCTGCTGGGCGTAGACGGGAAGCCCGCGGTGCGGATCCTCGTCACCGAACGCCGGAGCGAGTTCATCAACGCGATGGCGACCCTCGAGTACGCCGGCTGGGCCATCCTCGGCCTGGTCCTGCTCTTCGGCCTCGGCATGTACGCCGTCCTCGACCTCATGGTGCTCGGGCGGTTGACCCAACTGCATCGTGAGCTGTCGGCCATCGGCGCGGCGCCGACGGCGCCGAAGCGTGTCAGCGTGCGCGGGAGCGACGAGATCTCCGACGTCGCCACGGCCGTGAACACGACGCTCGAGCGGCTCGAGGCCGCCGAGGAGGCGCTGCGCCACGCCGCGCACCACGACTACCTCACCGATCTGGACAACCGACGCGGCTTCGAGCGCGAGGCCGTCCGCGAGCTCGCAGAGCGGGCGCGCCGGGGCGGGCACTGTGCGCTCATCCTGCTGGACATGGACGACTTCAAGGTCGTGAACGACACCCACGGCCACCAGGCCGGGGACCGGGTGCTCGTGCAGTTCGCGGAGATCCTGCGCACGTCGATGCGCTCGTACTCGACCGTGGCGCGGCTCGGCGGCGACGAGTTCGCCGTGCTGCTCCCGCACACCGATCGCGACGAGGCGATGGTCGCCCTCGGACGCCTGAACGAGGCGCTGTGCGAGGCGGAGTGGGACGTCGGTGACGGCAGCCTGCCCATCCGGACGAGCGCGGGCATCGCGGTCAGCCCCGACGACGGCGAGACGCTCGACGAGCTGGTGGGGGCGGCCGACGGCATGCTGTACGCCTGGAAGGCCGAGAAGTAGCGGCTCGCGCCCGGTGGCGGGCGTGACGCGCCTGCGCGCCTGCGCGTACGATCGCCGCGCGACGCCCCCGATCCGCATCCGGAGCCGCATGCCCGAGCGCCCGCCCGATCGCACCCGACGCGCGACCGCCGCCTTCGCCGCCGCGGTCGCGCTCGCCGCCGCGGCGTACGTCGCGCTCACCGCCTGGTCCGCGCCCACGTTCCGCGGCTCCGACCAGTACTGGTACGTCGAGGACACCGAGGCCCTCGCCACGGACCAGCCCGCGATCACGCACGAGGTCTTCCCGTACTTCCTCTCGGTGCCGCGCGACGAGTACTGGAACGAGCCGCCCTTCATCCACAACGTCCCGGTGCTGCGCGTCTGGGCGGCCGCGGCGCGTGTGCTGCCCGTCGCGGAGCTGTTCGACGCGATGCTGCTGGTGAACGTGCTTTGCGCGCTCCTCGGCGCGCTGTTCGCCGGGCTGGCGTCGGCGCGCTTCACCGGGCGATGGACGGCGCTGGGCGCGGCGGCGGCGTACCTCTTCATCCCGGTCGGCTTCTGGGTGACCGGGCAAGGGATGTCCGAGCCGTTCTCGGGCATGCTCGTCGCGCTCGCGCTGTGGCTGGTGGTCCGGTGGCCCGGACGGATGTGGCCCCTGCTCGCGGCGCCCGCGTTCGACCTGGGAGTGTTCGCACGCGAACTGGCGCGCAACGCTGTGACCGCGCTCGAGGTGCAGTTCCACCCGGGCATGCGGGTGTTCGACATCACGCGGTTCGCGCCCTGGGCCGACCGCTGGCCGGTCAACGCGCTCGCGCAAGCCGCGCGCCGGGCCGAGGCGCGCTCCGCGATCGGGCCGCTCGTCCCGCCGTACGCCTCCGTCGTCCTCGACACGGCGTTCGACGCCCGCTGGGTGGCGGACTACGCGGTCTCGCCGCGCTCCGAGCTCGCGCTCACCACCACGTTCCCGTACGACGACGCCACCTACCGGCGCCTCCTCGAGCGCTTCTCGGCGGACTACCTCGTGGCCGACTCGACGTCCCGCCTTCCCGCGCTGCTCGGCGCGACGCGCCTCGGCGGGACGGATCCGCTGACGGTCTACCGCATCCCGCCGCGCTGAGAGGGCTGTGCGCGCGGTCACGCGCCGTCACGAGGCGGCTCATGCGTGGCCGCGCGGATGCCGATTACCTCACGCGGGGGACACGACCGGCCCCGCTCGAACGGAGCAGACGAGATGCAGCCCAGGACCACGATCCGGATATCGCTCGCCGCGCTGTTCGCAGCCGCGGCGCTGCTGGCCGCGCCGTCGGTGGCGCTCGCCGCGTACACGCCGCCCGCGATCAAGGTCGCCGTGGTGCGCTCGGCCGTGAGCAAGTACTGGCTCGACAAGTACAACCGCGGCGTGGACCCGTACGTGCGCGAGGACGCCGTCACTACCTACCTGCAGGGACGCGGGTGGGACGTCACGCAGATCCCCGACTCGGCGCTCGACAACCTGAACACGCTGCGTCAGTACGACGTCGTGGTGCTGCAGACCGTGTTCGCGATGACGCCGCAGGCGAGCCGCAACATGGTCACGTACGTCGGCGAGGGCGGCGGCGTGGTGAACCTGATGGCGTCGCCGCGGGTCGCGCCCGACTATGCAGGCACCGAGTTCGGCGACCACTGGTTCGCGATCCTCGGCAACAACGCCTGGGAATGGGGACCGCTGTCCGAGGCCTACCAGATGACCTTCATCGACGATATGGGGCCGTTCAACTTCCACACGACCCCCGTGGCCGGTACGTCGATACTCACCGGCGCCCAGGCGATCCTGCAGGCGCGCGGGTACTCCTCGTCGGACATGAACATGTGGCGTGACGCGGGCTCCGCGACCTACCCGAACCGCTACGCGTGGATCGAGTTGGCCAAGGAGGTCGGCAGCAACACCAACGTCAAGCGGTTCATGAACCTCGTGCCGGACACCCAGCCGAGCCAGTCGGGCGCCTCGTACAAGTCGAAGGACTACCCGGGCACGCACTCGGGTGCTTCGTACGCGGAGTACCTGAACGGGAGGGCCGTGTACTTCGGTTTCTTCGGCACCGAGATGCTGCCCAACATGAACTGGTACGGGCTGGGGTCGCAGCCGACCAAGACCTCCGGCGTGCCGCAGGGAGAGGTCTTCGGCGCATGGATGGAGTCGGCGATCGCCTGGGCGGGCACGCCCACCGGGGCGGTCGGCGCCATCATCCGCGACGGTCGCACCTACGCGGTGTGTGACGTGTACGGCGACGGCATCTACGCGAACCAGTACACGCAGAACTTCGGCAACGTCGCCGTCCAGGGGACGCTGTACTTCCGGGTGTACGACCCGTCGGGCCGAAAGGTCCACGAGGCGGTCCGCTACAAGATCTGTGTCGAGCCCGGGGCCTCGCACCGATACACACAGCGGTACATCACCTCGCGGCTCGCCGACGGCGTCTACCGGGTCGAGGTCGAGTACGTCACGACGTACCCGAGCTATGGGCGCCACTACGTCGAGTCGCTGTACGTGCGGCGCAGCGCCGGCACGGACCTGCGCACCGCATACGACGCCGCCCGCACGCGCGGCGCATACGCCGCTGACCCGCGCGTGGTGCGCTACGCTGGCGCCGACCGCTACGGGACCGCGCTCGCCATCGCGGACGCCGGCGGCGGGTACCCGCGCCCCGGCGGGTCGGTCGTCATCGCCTCGGGCGGCGCCGGTGCGGACGCGCTCGTGGCGGCGGGCATCGCCGCCGCGGTCGACGCGCCCGTGGTGCTGACCGAGCAGGCGG
>VAUM01000053.1 GCA_005774595.1 Actinomycetota bacterium | reverse complement strand
CCGGGGTGGCCGCCCATGGGCACACCCGCCGGGTGCCCCGACGAGGCCTGCGCAGGCGCGCCCTGTGCGCCGAGCACCAGCCCGGAGGGGTGGCCGACGGGGGTGCCGCCGGGGTGCCCGGCGGGGGTGCCGCCCGGGTGCCCCATCGGGATGCCGACGGCGGTCTGGCCGCACCCGGCTTCCGCCTCGGCCATCTCCTGCTCGGTGATCGTGCCCTCGGCCTCGCCGAACTCGCCCTCGAGCTCGAGGTCGGGGCGGGCGTCGGGATTGCCGACGTTGTCGGTCATCGTTCGTCTCCTTCGATCAGGACCACGCCGGGCCACGCAGCGTGCGCGCGCCGGTCGGCGGAGTAGAGCGGCGCGTCGAGCATGCCCGCGAGCGCAGGCGAGAACGCATCGTACAACGAGCAGCCGAGGCGCGCTCGGACGTCGAGCGCCTCGCGCATGAGCGCGTCGTCGAGCTCCCACATCGCGATACCCCATCCGGCGAGCCATTCCCAAGCGTCACGACCGAGGTCCCGCACGTAGCCACGAGTCGCCGCGCTCATCACCTCGTACATGAACAGCGATGGGACGGCGATCGACACTCGCCCGAGCCCGTGGTCGCGCAACAGCTCCCGCGCCACGCGGCTGCCGCACTCGCCCAGGAACCACTTGGCCCCGGCCGAGGCGTCCAGCACCACCGTGCGGCGCGTCACGTCCCCTCCCCCGCGGGCTCGTCGCCGGGAGCGTCGCCGCGGATCTCGCGGAGGATCTCGAGGCTGGGCCTGTCGTCGAGCCGGGGCTCCTTGTCGAGTTCCTCGAGCCACTTGAGGCCCTCTTCGACCGCCACCCGGCGCGCCTCGTCCTCGGCCGAGCGCTTCCGGACGCCGAGGTACGTCGCCGCGGCCTCGCGCACGACGTCGCTGCGCGTCAACGACTCCTCAGCGGCGACGGCGTCGAGGCCGGCGAGCAGGTCGTCAGGCAGGGTCACGGTCACTCGCACGGTCATGGTCGAATCGCCTCCGGAACGCATACGGGGTCGCATACGCATCGTATGCAACCCCGTATGCAGCGCGCAAGTCCCGCAGCTTACAGCCAGCCGGCGGCGTCCTTGGCGTGGTAGGTCAGGATGAGGTCGGCGCCGGCACGCTTGAAGCCGGTCAGCGTCTCGAGCACGACGCGCTTCTCGTCGATCCAGTCGGCAGCGGCCGCGGCCTTGACCATCGAGTACTCGCCGGACACATTGTACGCCGCGGTCGGGTAGCCGAACTGCTCCTTCACGCGGCGGATGATGTCCATGTACGCGAGCGCTGGCTTGACCATGACGATGTCCGCGCCTTCTGCGATGTCGAGCGCGACCTCGCGCAGGGCCTCGTCGCCGTTGGCCGGGTCCATCTGGTAGCCGCGGCGGTCGCCGAACTGCGGCGCGGAGTCGGCGGCGTCGCGGAACGGACCGTAGTAGCCGCTCGCGTACTTGGCCGCGTAGCTCATGATCGGCACGCCCGAGAAGCCCTCGGCATCGAGCGCCGAGCGGATCGCGGCCACGCGGCCGTCCATCATGTCCGACGGAGCGACCATATCGGCGCCCGCCTCGGCGTGGCTGACGGCCTCTTGGGCGAGCAGTTCGAGCGTCACGTCGTTGATGACGTTGCCCGCATCGTCGAGCGCGCCGCAGTGGCCGTGGCTCGTGTACTCGCACATGCACACGTCGGTGATGACGTAGAAGTCCGAGGCGTGCATCTTGATGGCGCGGATGGACTGCTGGACGATGCCGTCCGGGTCGTGCGCCTCGCTGCCGACCTCGTCTTTCGCGTGCGGCAGGCCGAAGAGGATGACCGCGGGGACCCCGAGCCGCTTCAGGTCGTCGATCTCGGGCGCGACCTTGTCCACGGACAGCTGGAAGACGCCCGGCATGGATGGGATCTCGTCGCGCTTGCCCTCGCCCGGCTTCACGAACAGCGGGTAGATGAGGTCGGTCGGCTGAAGCGAGGTCTCACGCACCATCGAGCGGATGGACTCGTTGGCGCGCAACCGGCGCGGCCGGTACTCGGGGAACTGCATGTGGGCGCCTCCTCTTGAGCGGGAGAGCGGGGGTGCTACTCGACGAACTCGTCCACGGCGACGGCGGCCTCGTCGGCGGGCGCCTCGGCGGCGTCCTCGACCTTGACCGTGCCGGTGATGAAGTCGACGTAGCGCTTGTAGTTCATCGCGGCCCAGACCGCCGGCACTGCGATGGCGACCCAGAAGAGGATCTGGCCGAAGAAGAAGATGATGTTGCCGTACTGCTGGACCCAGCCGATCAGACCACCCGTGGGCTCGACGACCATGGACTCCTCCTGTTGCGCTCGATGCGCCCGGCTTCCCGCCGGCCGCTGCTTACCGGTGGTGCAAGCGTCGGGGCGTCCCGCTTTCGGGCCGCCCCGACGTCAGTCCTTTGGTGGAGACGAGGAGATTCGAACTCCCGACCTCTGCCGTGCGAAGGCAGCGCTCTCCCAACTGAGCCACGTCCCCGTTCAACTCGGCCCCGAAGGCGCCGAAAGCGAGCATCAGTGTGCCGACCGCCCGCACGGATGTCAAACCGCCCCGCGCGCGCGTCACGCGTCCTCCACAGAGCCCAACGCCGCCGCTATCTCGGCCGCCAGCGCCTCCATCGTGGAGGGCTGTGCCTCGACGTCCGCGCAGTACCCCAGCGCACGGAGCGCCTCGGTCGTGACCGGGCCGACGCTGGCCTTGAGCACGCCTGACATGACCGAGTCCGGGTCGAGGCCCGCCGCGCGCAGCACCTCGACGAAGTTGCGCGCGGTCGACGGGCTGGTGAAGGTGACCGCGTCCACGCGCCCGTCGCGCAGGCGGTCGACCGCCTCGGGTTCGGGGACGGCGGCCACGGTGCGATAGACCGTCACCACGTCCACTTCGCAGCCGAGCGCGGCCAGGCCGACGCGCAGCGTGTCGCGCCCCTCGAGCGCGCGCGGGACGAGCACGCGCGTGCCCGCACCGGCGCCCGCGGCCGCGAGCGCGTCCACGAGGCCCTCGGCCCGGAAGTCGCGCGGCACGAGGTCCGCGGGCCGGCCGAGCTCGGCCATGCGCGCGGCGGTCCCGCTCCCGACTGCGGCCAGGCGCACACCCGTGAGCCCCTCGGACGAGCGGTCGCAGAACACGCAGCGCGCGAAGAAGCGCTCGACCGCGTTCGTGGAGCCGAAGACGACCCAGTCGTAGGCGGCGAGATGGCGGATCGCGTCGTCGGCGGGACCCCAGTCGGGTGGGTCGACCTGGCGGATGACCGGCATGACCACCACCTCGGCGCCCAGTTCGGCGAGCGGCCCGGCAAGGCCCTCGGCCTGCTCGGCCGAGCGCGTCACGAGCACCGTGCGGCCGGTCAGCGGCCCTGCGCCCATACGGCGCATCGCCCCCTAGCTCTTGAGCAGGTCGTCGACGTCTTCCGCGCAGCGGATCTCGTCGAGGATCGCGCCGGCGCCCAGTTCGAGCAGGCGCGCGACCATCGCCTCGCCGAGCGCCTCCGCGCCCGCGCCGTCGTCGGTCAGGCGCTCGCGCACGATGCGCACGCCGTCGACCGAGCCGACCATCGCGTCCATCACGAGCACGCCGTCCTCGCGGCGCGCGTACGCACCGATCGGGACCTGGCAGCCGCCCTCGAGCCGGCGCATGACCACTCGCTCGGCGGTGACGGCCTCGAACGTCTCGGCGTGGCTGAGCGCCTCGCAGACGTGCAGCATGAAGTCGTCGTGCTCACGGATCTCCACGCCGATGGCGCCCTGGCCCACGGCCGAGACCATCTGCGAGGTCGGGATGAAGTTCGTGATGCGGTCCGCCCAGCCGAGGCGCTTGATGCCGGCGGCTGCGAGGATGACCGCGTCGAGCTCGCCGTCCTCGGCTTTGCGCATGCGCGTGTCGAGGTTGCCGCGCACGTCGACGATCTCGAGGTCCGGCCGCACGTGCACGACCTGCGCGCGGCGGCGCAGGCTCGAGGTGCCGAGCTTGGCGCCCTGCGGCAGCGTCGTCAGGTCGTAGCCGGCGCCCGATACGATCACGTCGCGGGGGTCGACGCGCTCCGGGGTGGCGAGCACGGCGAGGCCCTCGGGCAGCTCCGTGGGGACGTCCTTCATCGAGTGGACCGCGAGATCGACCGTGCCGTCGGCCAGCTCGACCTCGATCTCCTTCGTGAACAGGCCCTTGCCGCCGACCTTGGCCAGCGGCACGTCGAGGATCTTGTCACCGGTGGTCTTGATGATCTTGAGCTCCACCAGCACGCCGGTGATCTCCTCGATCCGGCCCTTGATGTACTCGGACTGCCACAGCGCCAGCTTGCTGCCGCGCGTCCCGATGACGAGCCGCTCGCGCTCAGCCACTGGTCACGTCTCCCGTCTCTTCCTTGCCGTGCTTGTCCACGCGCCGCAGCAGGCCCTTGAGGCCGTGCGCCTGACGGATCGTCGCCTCGTCGGTGTCGAGCCCGTACAGCCGCCGCGCGGCCTCGACCAGCTCGTAGCCGTCCTTGTCGGTGCTCGTGGCCCGCAGGCGCATCGTGGGCCCGTGGAGCATCTTGCTCACGATCGCCTCGGTCAGCGCGTCGATGGTCTTCAGGTCCTTGTCCGACATGCCGGCGAGGCGCTTGACGGCCTTCTCGAGCTCGGCCTGGCGCACCGCCTCGGCCTTGGCGCGGATGGCGGCGACCGTCGGCACGACCTCCATGCCCTCGAGCCATCGCTCGAACGCGCTCAGCTCGTCCTCGATGATTCCTTCGGCCTTGCGCGCCTCGCGCATGCGCTCCTCGAGGTTCGAGGAGACGACGCCGTTGAGGTCGTCGATGTCGTAGAGGAATACGCCGGACAGGTCGTTGACGGCCGGCTCGATGTCGCGCGGCACGGCGATGTCGATGAGGAACAGCGGGCGGCCGCGGCGGCCGCGCACGGCCTCGGCGACCTTGTCCTTCGTGACGACGTACTCCGTCGCCGCCGTCGAGCTGATGACGATGTCGGCGGCCGCGAGGTGTGTGTAGCGCTCGTCGTACGGGACGGCCTGGCCCTCGAAGCGCTCCGCGAGCTCGACCGCGCGCTCGTAGGTGCGGTTGGTGACGAGCACCTTGCGCACGCCCTGCGACAGCAGGTGCTTGGCAGTGAGCTCGGACATCTTGCCGGCGCCCAGCACGAGGATCGTGCGGCCCTCGAGCGTGTCGAAGACCTTGCGGGCGAGTTCGACCGCCGCGTAGCTGATCGAGACGGCCGCCTCGCCGATCTCGGTCTCGGTGCGCACGCGCTTGCCGACCTCGAAGCTCTGGCGGAACAGCTTGTTGAACACCCGCGAGCACGCGCCGGCGCAGAAGGCGTGGTCGTAGGCCTCTTTGACCTGCCCGAGGATCTGCGCCTCTCCCACGACCATCGAGTCGAGCGACGAGACCACGCGGAACAGGTGCCGCACGACCGGCTCGCCGTCGGAGATGTAGAGATAGCGCGAGAGCTCGTGGCGGTCGAGACCGTGGAACTCGGTGAGGAAGTCGATGACGGCGTCCGAGCCGGCCTCGGTGGCGGACACCGCGTAGATCTCGGTGCGGTTGCAGGTCGACAGGATGACGGCCTCGGCGATCTCGGCACCTGACGTGAGCAGCGCGAGCGCCTCCTCCTGCCGGTTGGCGGGGAAGGTCATCTTCTCGCGTATCTCGATGGGGGCGGTCTTGTGGGACAGCCCCACCATGGTCAGGTGCATCTGGGTCGAGGCCTCTTCACGGCATGGGTACGCCCTCGCCGGTGCGGTGCGTTGTTGTTCAGGCAAGCAGGCCCGGCGAGGGCGATGTCGGTCGAGCGTATGGAACGCACCTTCTGCGCCTTGCCTGAACAGGGGTGATTCTAGCACCGAGGAGGGGGGCGTGCCACCGCGCCGAGCGTCCGCGCGTGCTCAGTCGTGCTGCTCCATCACGAGCCGCTTGAACACGTCCTCGGGGTCGACGTGCTCGCCCGCCGCCAGCGCCTCGCGCAGCGAGTCGTCGGCCGACAGCGCGTCGAGCATCCGTGTGCGGCGCTCGGACTCGGGCACGCGGTCGAGCACGATCGCGCGCACGATGCCGAGCAGTTCGAGGTACTCGCCCCACTCGGGCCCGAACTCGTCGGCGATCTGTGCGCGGATGCGCTTGGCGAGTCCTGGCGCGGTGCCGCCGGTCGACACGGCGATCTGCAGCGCGCCCCGGCGCATCACAGATGGCGAGGTGAAGTTCGACAGCGCCGGCAGCCCCGGGACCGCCACCAGTGAGCCGCCCGCCTCGGCCTCGCGGGACGCTGCGGTGTCGATCTCCTCGGAGCCCGAGGCGCACACGACCACGAACGCGCCCTTGAGGTCGCCCGCGACGTACCCGCGCCGCTCGATGGTGAGCTCGCCGGCAGCCTCCATCTCGATGAGGCCCTGCGTGGGCTCGGCGGCGATGACGGCCACGTCGGCGCCGTGCTTCACCAGTGAACGGGCGCGGCGCTCGGCCTCGTCGCCGCCGCCCACGACGACGGCCAGCCGGCCGGCGAGGTCGACGAAGACGGGGTAGTGCCGCACGGGCGCGCTCACGTGCCGGCGACGCCGAAGACGTGGAAGCCGAGCGGCAGGGTCCGCGCGATGATCGACAGAGCCACCACGAACACGAGCCCGACGATCGCCACGCGAGCGCTCGTGCGGGCCTGCACGCCTCGGCCGTAGTGCAGGTACAGGTAGGCGCCAAAGACGATCCACACCACGCCCGCCATCATGATGCGCGGGTCCGCCCACCAGCCGGCGCGATCGATGCCGAGCGCGTTGACGATGCCGATGAGCAGGCCGGCGGTGTATGCCGGGTACGACCAGGAGATCGCGCGGCGGGCGACCAGATCGGTCTGAGCGAGCGAAGGCAGGCGCTTGAGCCACCCGCCGGTCGTGTGGCGCTTGAGCTGCGACTCCTGGAGCAGGTAGACGATCGATGCGGCGGCGCCGATCGAGAAGCCCGCGTTGGCGAGCATCACGAGCACGACGTGGATGCCGGTGCGCCAGTCGCGCAGGAGCACGGCGAGCGCGTCGGCCTCGGCCGGCGTCGCCCCGGTCGAGCCGACGCCGATCACCCGGGCGGCGAGCATCAGCAGGCACGCGATGGGTACCAGCACCGCGCCGTAGATCTTGAGCTTCGCGAGATGCTCCACGACGAAGTAGACGAGCACGAGCGCCCAGGCCGCGAGCACGAGCGAGTTGCCGCCCGTCATCAGCGTCCCGCCCGTCAGCGACGACCGGATGCCGATGGACGCGGTCTGGCACAGGAAGCCCGCGCCAGTGAGGAACGTCGCGTACCACGAGTAGCTCTTCTTCTTCGACATCACGAAGTAGACGTAGAAGACGGTCGCGGCGGCATACGCCGCCACCGCGAACCAGTAGAGCACCTCGACGACGACGTGGAGCTGCGGCATCGCGCGCCGGCCTCTCTGCTACGCCTCGGCCGTCCGGCGGGCGACGGCCTCCTCGACGGCCTCGATCTCGCGCTCGAGCCTACCCAGGCGCACCATCGTCATGCCGACGTAGACGACCATCGTCGCCCAGAGCAGGCCGTACGCGGCGATGACGTACGGCGCGACCTTGGCGACTTCCGAGAACGCGGTTGCGGCGGTGGTTCCCATGAGTCTCCTAACCTCCCAGGGCGATCTTGGCGGCCTCGAGCCGCTCCTTCAAGTGCTCCTCGCGCATGCGCATCCGGTAGATGGCGAACGCGAGGCACAGCATGCCGATCTGGGCGACGATGAAGGTGACGAGCGCGGCCGGCGTCTCGGCCAGCCCGCCGTTCTCGAACACGATCGGGTGGCTGCTCGCATCCTGCATGACGCGGGTGATGATGAACGACACCGGCGCGTCGATCCACGCGAAGATCGCGAAGACCGCCGAGAAGGTGGCGCGGCGCTCCTCGTCTTCCACCGACCCGCGCAGCACGAAGTAGCCGACGACCAGCAGCGTCATGATGAAGTAGGTGGTCAGCCTCGGCTCCCACTGCCACCAGACGTTCCAGCGCGCCTTGGTCCACAGGTCGCCGGTGATCATCGTGAGGATCACGAAGATGAGCGTGAGCTCCATGCCCAGCCGCGAGCGCGTGTCGTGCTTCCGGTCGCGCGTCATCAGGTAGCGGATCGCGAAGAACATCGCGAAGGTGAACACGAGGAACGAGCTTTCCGCCACGGGCACGTGGAAGTAGAAGATCTGGAACGTGACGTCCCAGTGGAACAGGTCCTCGTACATCTGCACCGGCGCGTAGAAGAACGCCATGAGGAACGCGGCCGTCGTCAACAGCCCGCCGATGGCGAGCGACAACAGGGCCGGGATGTCCGCGCGTGACTTCATCGACTTCCCTTCAAAGAGCCCGGCTCTCAGGCCCCGATGACGAACTCGTACAGGCCGAACGCGGCCAGCACCATGACGACATCATAGCCTGTCGCCCAGCCCATCCAGACCCAGAAGCTCACGCCGCCCGCCACCGGGCCCATCACCGCGATGGTCGTCGCGCTCACGACGGCGAGCAGCAGCGGGTAGATGAGCGGCACGAACAGCACCGCGAGCACGAAGTCCTTGCCCTTCGTGTTCACCGAGATGGTGGCAAGCATCGTGCCGATGCCGGCGATCCCGGCGGCTCCGGCGAGCAGCGCGAGCGGCAGCATGTACCACGCACCGCCGTACTTCGCGCCCGCACCCTGCAGGAACATGAACCAGAACACCGGCACGGTGAGCGTCTCGACGATGACGAGGAAGATGAAGTTGCCGACGGCCTTGGCGAAGAAGATGACCGGCCGGTCGACCGGCGACAGCAGCAACGCCTCGAGACAGCCCTGGTCCTTCTCGTGCACGAGCGAGCGGTTCAGCCCGAGCATCGAGGTGAACACGAGCGCCGCCCACAGCAGGCCCGAGGCCACGCTCCGCACGTCGAGCGCCGAGCCGGCCGCGGCGAACGTCACGCGGTAGACGAGCATCGTGAGCAGCGCGAACAGCCCCATCGAGGTGAGCATCTCGAAGGTGCGCAGCTCCATCATGAGGTCCTTGCGCAGGAT
>VAUM01000052.1 GCA_005774595.1 Actinomycetota bacterium | reverse complement strand
CTCTATGAGCAGCGCGCGCTGCGTGTCCGAGATGATCGCGCGTCCGTCGCCGGACGCCGCCCAGAGCGCCTCGATCAGGTCGTCGAAGCGCATGATCCGCAGGCCCATGGGCGCATCGCAAGCGAGCTGCTCGACCGCCCGCTCCACGTCGGCACGCGTCGGCACGACGAGCACCGGCTCGCCCCCGTGCGACAGCTCGTCTCGAACCATCGCGTGCAGGACCGCGGTCTTGCCCGCGTGCGCGCGGCCTGTCACCAGCGTGAACGGCATCGTCCCTCCCTCTGCTCGCCGGCAGGGGAGAGCCTACGACGGGGCTTGGACACCGATCACCCCGGCTGCGCGGTCGTGTAGCGCTCGACCCCCTCGCGCAGCTCCCGCACCTTGCGCCACGCGACCTCCTCGTCGCGCCCGAGGTGATGCTCCACGCGCTCGATCACCGCGCCGGCGGTCTCCTCTGCGCGAACCGCCAGGCCCTTCGCGGAGTCGGCGAGGCGTACGGCCTCTCCCGCCAGCCTCCGCCGCGTGCGGGCGCCGCTGTCAGGTGCGTAGAGGATTCCGAGCACGACGCCGACGGCGAACCCGATCAGCATCCCCATGACAAGATTTTCCAGACCGCCACGCCTCACGACACATCACCCCCTGTCGACCCGCCAGGGCTCGTGAGCAGGGAGAACAGTCGCTCCAGGTCCTCCTCGCCGTGGAAGTCGATCTCGATCTTGCCCTTCTTGTCGTTCTGCCGGACGCGAACCGCGGTGCCGAGCACCTTGCGCAGCTGCCGCGCGACCACCTTGAAGGACTTGGGCTGGGGCGCACGCGGCGCACGCTCCGCCTGCCCGGCCGCCAGCAGGCGCGCGAGGCTCTCCGCCTCGCGGACCGAGAGCCCCCGGTCCGCGACCTTCTGCGCCATCGAGATCCGGCGCGCGTCGTCGGGCACGCTGAGGACGGCGCGGGCGTGGCCGGCCGAGAGTCGGCCGTCGTAGACCATCTCCTGGACCTCCTCGGGCAGGTCGAGCAGGCGCAGGGCGTTCGCGATCGCCGACCTCGACTTCGAGACCTTGTCCGCGAGCTCGGCCTGCGTCATCTGGTACTCGCCGATGAGGCGCTTGTAGCCGCGCGCCTCCTCGATGGCGTTGAGGTCCTCGCGCTGCAGGTTCTCGATCAGCGCGACCTCGAGCGCCTCGGCCTCGGTCAGATTCACGATCCGCACGGGGATCGACTCGAGTCCGGCCTCTCTTGCGGCCCGCCATCGGCGCTCGCCTGCCACGATCTGGTATCCCTCGCCCAGCGGCCTCACGAGGATGGCCTGGAGCACCCCGTGCTTGCCCACGGAGTCCGCCAGTTCCGTGATCTTCTCGTCCTCGATGTCGGTCCGCGGCTGCGCCGGGTTCGGCGAGATCATGCCGAGCGGCAGCGACTGCGGCTCTCCTTCGTCCGCCGAAGCGGTCGGGATCAGGGCGGCGAGCCCGCGTCCCAGTCCTCCCTTAGACACGCGACATCACTTCCTTCGCCAGTTCGCGGTAGGCGTTCGCACCCTTCCCGCTCGGATCGTAGATGGTGATCGGCTGTCCGAAGCTCGGCGCCTCGGAGAGCCGGACGGTACGCGGGACCATCGTTGTGAACACCTTGTCCTCGAAGAAGTCCCGCACTTCCTCGACCACCTGCGCGGAGAGCCGTGTCCGCGAATCGAACATCGTCATCACGACGCCGAAGACCTCCAGCTCGGGATTCAGGTGCGTCCGGACCAGGCGCACGCTGTCGAGGAGCTTGGAGAGTCCCTCCAGCGCGTAGTACTCGCACTGGATCGGGATGATCAGCCCGTCCGCGGCCGTCAGCGCGTTCACGGTGAGGAGGCCGAGCGACGGCGGGCAGTCGATGATCACGAAGTCGAAGTCCCCGAGCACCGGCTCGAGCAACGCCTTCAGGCGGGTCTCGCGGCTCATTGTCGCAACGAGCTCGATCTCGGCGCCCGCCAGCTCGATGGTAGCCGGCACCGCGAACACCCCTTCGACCTCCACCGGCTCGATGAGCTTCTCCAGGGGAAGCCCCTCGAGCAGCGCGTTGTACACGCATGCTTCGCGCTGGTTCCGGTTGAGCCCGAAGCCGGACGTCGCGTTCCCCTGTGGGTCGAGATCCACGAGCAACACCTTGCGGCCCTCGTGGCCGAGCGCCGCGGCCAGGTTGACCGAGGTCGTGCTCTTCCCCACTCCGCCCTTCTGGTTGACCACGGCGAGCACGAGCGCGCCGGGCCGTCTCTTCTTCGTCACGGCATGGAACCCCTTCCCGTGGGCGACTCCGTGCACTATACCGCGCCGTCCCGCGCGCGTGAAGCACCCTGCGCTACCCGAGCGGCCGCTTCGCAGCCATCCCGGGCCGGCGCGGCAGCTTCACCTCCGGGTCTCCAACCCTCAGGAACGAGACGAGAGTCCGCGAGCCGTGGACTTCTGGCACCGAGACCTGCTCCACGGCATACAGTACGAGACCGCATACCGCCGCCGCGGGGAGAGACCGCTCCACTTCGCCCTCGACGTCCGGACCCTTCAGCGCGATCAGCCGCCCGTCGGCCGCCAAGAGCGGGGCCGCGAGCTCCACGAGGGTAGCGAGCGGGGCCACCGCGCGTGCGACGACGGCTGCGAATGCGCACGGGCGGGTGAGCGCGAGCTCCTCCGAGCGCACCGCGGCGACTGTGATGCGTGGGGCGAGCCGCTCAGCGATCTCGCTGAGGAATGCGGCCTTCTTGCGGATCGACTCCGCGAGCACGGCCTCACGCCCGGACGCCACGCAGAGGGGAATCCCGGGAAAGCCGGCCCCGCTGCCGAGATCCACGAACTCCCCGGCCGGGCAGGACTCCAGCATAGGCACCGCGGCGAGCGAGTCGAGGACGTGACGGCCGATCCCCTCGTCAAGCGTCCTCACCGCAGTGAGGTTCAGCCGCTCGTTGGCCTCCAGGACCGCCTGGAGGTGGCCGCACATCGTCTCGGCCTGCGCCTCGGAGAGCGGCACCCCGAGCTGCTCGGCACCACGCAGCACGCGTTCGCGCGCCTCGTCCCTGTCAGTCTGGTGTTTCACGTGGAACATTGTGTGCGCATGGACGCCGCAGGACAAGTGTTTCACGTGAAACACGTCCGTCCTCGTCGGCCTCCGGCTCGGCGATGTTCCACGTGAAACACCGACGGGCCGCCCGCAGGCGGCCCGTCATCGATCGCGCGATCGCCGCGTCCTAGCGCGGCATCACGACCACCTGGCGGAACGGCTCGTCGCCCTCGCTCGCGGTGAGCACCCGTGGGTCTTCCCGGAGCGCCATATGGATGACCTTGCGCTCGTAGCTGCTCATCGGGCGCATCTTGACCGGCTTCCCGGTGCGCCTCACCCGCTCGGCCGCCTGGCGCGCCATCTCATCGAGCTTCGCCTTGCGGCGGTACCGGTAGCCCGCCACATCCACGAGCAGGGGATACCGCACGCCAGACGTCCGGTATGCCACCGCCGCGGTCAGGGTTTGCAGCGCGTCCAACGTACGCCCGTGGCGTCCGATCAGCATGGCGAGGTCGTCTCCGACGACGTCGAGGATGATCTCACCGTAGTCGCCCTCATACTCGTCGATCTCGCACGACAGGCCGAAGGCCTTCAGGATCTCCTGCAGCGCGGCCACCGCCGCGTCGGCCATCTTGTCGACGTCCTCGTCCGACGGCCGCTCGGCATCTTCGCCCGGCTGCTCTCCGCCGCCGACGATCTCCCGCGCGGCGCGGCGCGCGTCTTCTACCTCGCGCGCGAATTCGGGCTTGAGCCATGCCCGGACCCGAGCCGGCTTGTCCCCGCCGATCCCGAACAGTGTCTTCCCCGGCTCGTCCAGCACCTCGTACTCGACCGCGTCCTGCTGGACGCCCAGCTCCTCGAGCGCCGCATCCAGTGCCTCCGCGACGCTGGGCCCTTCCTTGATCACGCCCTCACTCGTCACTTGGGACCCTCCCCGGCCTGCTTGGCCTTCTTCCTCGAGCCCTTGGGCCCGGTTGCCTTCGCCAGTGCAGCGGCTTCGGCCTCTTCGGCCGCTCCGCGCTTCATCACCCTCGTCTGGACCGCCTGCTGGGCGAGCTGCCATGCGCTCGACGTCACCCAGTAGATCAGGACGCCGGCGGGGCTCACCCATCCGAAGTACACCATCATGAGCGCCATCATGTTGCCCATGTTCTTCGCCTGCTTGTCGGCGCCGGGCTGGAGCTGCTGGGGCAGCCAGACGCTCAGGCCGAACAGCAGGGCGAGGATGATGTAGGGGATCGACTCCACCTTGCCGACCGTCGTCCAGACGTGCTGCGGACTCCAAGTGATATCCAGTATATGCCAGAAGGCCTTCGCGGCCGGATTGTCGGGGCCGAGGTACTTCGTGAGGTTCCAAGCCGGCGAGGGGTTCTTCGCCGTGTTCGAGAGCACGTTGAACAGCGCGATCATGATCGGCATCTGCACGAGGAGCGGCAGGCACCCCCCGAACGGGTTCACCTTGTTCTCCTCGTAGAACTTCATCGTCTCGGCCTGGAGCTTCTCCTTGTCGTTCTTGTACTTCTCCTGGAGCTCCTTGATCTTGGGCTGGATGCGCTGCAGCTCGTACATCGACTTGGTCTGCTTGACCGTCAGCGGCATCAGGACGAGCCGCATGGCGATCGTGAACAGCACGATCGCGAAGCCGTAGTCGCCCGTGAACGCGTACAGGCCGTTGAGGGCCTGAAGCATCAGGCCGCGAAGGCTATCCCACACCGAGCATCACCGCTCTCTCACGCGCGCGCCGGCGGGCGCGCGAGGTTCTTAAGGCACAGGGTCGTATCCGCCCGGGTTCCACGGGTGGCAGCGCCCGATGCGCTTGAGCGCGAGCCAGCCGCCCCGGAGGACTCCGTATCTCTCGATGGATGTTACCGCATACGCCGAGCAGGTCGGGCGGAACCGGCACACGGGAGGGAACAGGGGAGATACCAGTTTCTGGTAGAGTCGGATCAGGAAGACGACCGCGCGTCTCACGCTGCATCACCCCGCCCGGACACCCTGCGCAGCGCACCGGCGAGCGCGGCGTCGAGATCAGCCGGCGAGGCGGCGCCCGTTGCGGCGCGCGCGATCAGCACGGCGTCCAGCCCGTCCCACGGGCCGCCTGCGCGCCTGCACGCCTCGCGAAGCACGCGCTTGGCCCGGTTGCGCGCGACCGCGCCGCCCAGCTTGCGGCCTGCGACGAACGCGACGCGCCCGCCGGGGCATGCGGCAGGCGCGGGGGACACGAGGACCACGAGCAGCGGATGTGTCGCACGGGTGCCTTCGCGGAAGAGGCGGTCGATCTCCGCCGATGAACGTATCGTCCGCATGGCGCCTCCGTGGGGCGCCGGCGCCGGCCGGATCAGGCCGACAGGACCGCGCGGCCCTTGCGGCGGCGGTTGGCGATGATGCGGCGGCCGGCCTTCGTGGCCATGCGCGCACGGAAGCCGTGCGTCTTCGCACGCTTGCGGTTGTTCGGCTGGTACGTCCTCTTCACCGGGATTCCTCCATCGGGCTACGGGCCCGTCGTCTCGTTCGGCTCCAAAGCCCGGTGATTATACGCCTCTCTCTCGCGCGCGTGTCAACGAATCCCGGCCCGGCCGACGAGCGGCCTGACGAGCGGAATGGGCACCGCCGGGGGTCGCTGAAACTCCCCCCGAATCTGTGGACTCTGTGGAAAACACAGGACTCACGCACGGGCGCGCTGTGGAAACCGCCAAACCGCGCATTGTGTTCCCGGAGGAGACATTGCTAGAATCGGCGCCGTTCCACCCGTCCCCTCCGAGCAGGGGAAACGCCTTGAAAACGCCCTGTTTCGACCGTCTCGGACGCGACCGTCCGGCGCGGTCGGGCAGGTCGGGGGGGCCGAGTTTCCACACGATCCTCCGCCGGCCCGGGACCCATACGGGACCGCTCGGCGATTATCCACAACAGGACCCCGCCCGCGTCGTTGCTCCGCTCCGGCCCGCAGTCGGAGCCTGGCGTCGCCGTCGGTCGGGAATGTGTCGCCGTCGGTCGGATGCACCTCGACTCGCGCGCGTGCGCGAGACACAGTGGCAGAACGCGCTTCGCGGAAGGGAGTCTGGGCGGCGATGGGTGACGTGGACGCGGTCGAGAGCGTTGCTTCCGAGGTTGCAGGCATCTGGGCGAGGGTCCTGGAGATCATGCGTCCCAACCTCAACGCGGCCAGCTTCAGCACATGGTTCGCCCAGGCGGTGCCGCTGCGCGTCGACGGCGACACCCTCGTGATCGGAGCCCCCAACCAATTCACGCGCGACTGGCTGGTGAAGTACACGGACCGTACGCGTGAAGCGCTCGCTGAGGTCCTCGGGCGCGCTGCCGGCGTCATATTCGTGGTCGATCCCCAGGCGTCCGGCGGCGTGCCGGAGCCGGCCCCCGTCATCGAAGTGGCCCCCGTACCTGCCTCATCCTCCTCCGGCGAGCCCGAGGGCGTTCGCCCCGAGCCGCCTGCGCGGCCCGCAGGCTCGACCTTCGACCCGGCCCAGACCTTCGAGACCTTCGTGATGGGCGACTCGAACCAGTTCGCGTACTCCGCCGCCCTCGCGGTGGCCGAGCGCCCGGGCAGGGCGTACAACCCTCTGTTCATCTACGGCGGGGTCGGCCTCGGCAAGACGCACCTGCTGCAGGCGATCGGCTCATACGTGGCCGACCACTTCCCCCACATGCGTGTGCGCTACGTGACCGCCGAGCAGTTCATGAACGAGTTCATCGGCTCGATCGGTGACAAGCAGCGCATCGACGGCTTCCGCCAGCGCTACCGCACCAACGACGTGATCCTCGTCGACGACATCCAGGTCCTCTCGAAGAAGGAGGGGACCCAGGATGCGTTCTTCCACACCTTCAACACCCTCCACCAGGCCGGCCGCCAGATCGTGCTGGCGTCCGACCGGCCCCCCGGCGAGATCCCGATGCTCGAGGAGCGTCTGCGGAGCCGCTTCTCCTCGGGCCTGGTCGTGGACATCCAGCCGCCCGACCTCGAGATGCGCATCGCGATCCTGCGGCGCACCGCGGCTGGCGACGACGAGCACGGCGGCAAGGACGTGTCGGATGACGTCCTCGCCTTCATCGCGGAGCGGGTCTCGTCCAGCATCCGCGAACTCAACAGCGCGCTCCTGCGCGTGCTGTTCTACGGATCGCTGAGCCATAAGGCCATCGACATCGCGCTCGCGCAGCAGGTCCTGCGCGACAGCTTCCCCGAGCACAGCGCGCGGCCGATCTCCGTCGCCACCATCCAGAGCGAGGTCTGCCGACACTACGGCGTCAGCCGCACGGAGCTCGTCGGGGCGAAGCGCACGCAGTCGATCGTCTACCCCCGGCAGATCGCGATGTACCTCGCGCGCGAACTCACGGACCACTCCCTGCCGAGGATCGGTTCGGAGTTCGGGAACAGGGACCACACCACCGTGCTGCACGCGGTCACGAAGATCCAGAAGCTCATGAGCGAACACCGGGACGTGTACGACCAGATCCAGACCATCTCGAGCGCGATCCGGCAGAAGAGCTGACCCGCCTCGCTTGTGGGCTACCTTGTGGGTGGTGTTGTCGGTACCTTGTGGGCGAAGGCCCGAACGTGTGGATGCGGCCATTCGCGTGTGGAAGCTGTTGATGGGGAGGAGCCTCCGCCCCACAGGTTGTGAACTATGGATACACCCGACCCGACCAGCACAGACGCGTGTTGTCCACACATTCCACAGCGTTATTGAGAGTGTTGTTGGTCGAATCCAGAGAGGAAGAACCGACCCATGCGGATCACGATGGCCCGGGGTGAGATGCTCGAGGCGTTGACCACGGCAGGCCGTGCCGTGTCGAACAGGTCGACCCTGCCGATCCTGTCGGGGATCCTGATCTCCGCGAAGGACGACACAGCCACGTTCCAAGCCACCGACCTCGAGGTGTCGGTCCGCACGAAGGCGACGGCCGACGTCGGGGACCCGGGTGATGCCGTCATACCCGGCAAGATCGTCTCCGACATCGTCCGCAGCCTTCCGGAAGCCGCGGTCACCCTATCCGCCGACAAGGACGGCGGGAAGGTCGAGTGCGGTCAGGCGGTCTTCCACCTGAACACCGTGTCACCCGAGGACTTCCCGAAGTTCCCCGAGATCGAGGCCGACACAGAGGTGTCGATCCCGGCCGAGGCGTTCGCGGCCCTGGTGAAGCAGGTCGCCAAGGCGGTCAGCCGAGACGAGACGAGGCCGATACTCACCGGCGTGCTCACCGTGGTCGAAGGACCGGTCTTCCGCATGGTCGCGACCGATTCGTACCGCTTGGCCGTCCGCGAGGTGACGCTCGAGCAGAGCCCGGGATCCGATCTCGAGGTCGTCGTGCCGGGCAGGGCGGTCGAGGAGGTTCCGAAGCTCGCGGGTCCCGCCCAAGCCATCCGCATGGGGATCTCCGAGAACCAAGTGGTCTTCAACGCCGGCGACACGACGTTCGTCACCCGCCGCATCGAAGGCTCATTCCCCAACTACCGCCAACTCATCCAGCAGGACCGCGACATAGCCGTCACGGTCGGCCGCGACGAGCTGCTCGAGGCGGTCAAGCGCGTGTCGCTGCTCGCGCAGCACAATGCGGCGCTGAAGGTTGCCGTCAAGGCGAAGGAGGGGACGCTGTCCCTCTCGGCCGCGACGGAGGGCGTCGGTGACGCGGCGGAGGACCTGATGGTCGGGGTCGCCGGCGACGACGTCGAACTCGCGTTCAACCACTCGTTCTTCGCGGATGGGGTCGCCTCGGTGGGCACCGAGCGCCTCACGATGAGGCTCGCCACGCCGATGAAGTCGGGCACGCTCGAGTCCGAGGGTGACGAGGAGTTCCTCTACCTGCTCATGCCGGTCCGGCTCTAGGAAGCCGGTCGTGCGGGCGTGCACCTCACGGTCCTGACCCTGCGGGACTTCCGCAGCTACGAACGGCTCGAGCTCAGGCCCGCCCGGCACGTCACGGTCCTCACCGGACCGAACGCCGCCGGCAAGACGAACGCCTTGGAGGCGGTCTCGCTCGCATGCCGGGGGGTGTCCTTCCGGCGGATGGCGCCGGCGGACGCGGTACGGTGGGGGTCCGGCCTCGCCGTCATCGAGGCGGTCGCCGAGGGTGAGAGCGGGCCCGTCACGATCCGCCTC
>VAUM01000051.1 GCA_005774595.1 Actinomycetota bacterium | reverse complement strand
GTCGACACGCGGCACCAGTCGCCGGACGGCGTGACCGTGGCCGTGCTCGCCGCGCTCGCGATGCACGCCGGAGCGGGGGCCCGTCCGTGAACGGCGCCGTCGAGCGCCGGGTGACCGTCGAGCTGGGCGACCGGTCGTACCCGGTCGTCATCGGCCCGAAGGCGATGCGGTCGCTCGGTGAGACGCTGCGCGCTGCCTGCGGCGCCGAACGCGTCGCGCTGGTCACCGATGACAACGTCTGGCGAGACTACGGCGAGCGCGCGTTCTCCTCGCTGCTCGGTTCCGGCTTCCGAGTGAGCCCGATCACCGTGCCGGCCGGCGAGGGCTCGAAGTGCTGGGACCGCGCCGGCGACGTGCTCGAGCGGTTCGCGACGGCGGGGCTGGGCCGGCGCGATCTCGTACTCGCGCTCGGCGGCGGCGTGGTCGGCGACCTCGCCGGCTTCTGCGCTGCGGTGTACATGCGTGGCGTGTCGTTCGCACAGGCGCCGACGACGCTGCTCGCGCAGGTCGACTCCTCGGTCGGCGGCAAGACCGGCGTCGACCTCGCGGCCGGCAAGAACCTCGCCGGCGTCTTCTGGCAGCCGGTCGCGGTCGTCGCGGACACGTCGTGCCTCGATACGCTCGCCGCCGCGGAGTGGGCGAGCGGGCTGGCCGAGGTCGCGAAGGCCGCGATCCTCGAGGGCGGGGAGTTCTTCGAGTGGATGTCGGCGAATGCGCCTTCGCTCGCGGGGCGCGACCGGTCCCTCGTGCCGGAGATGGTGGAGCGCGCCGTGCGGTTCAAGGCGGGCGTCGTTTCCGCGGACGAGCGCGAGGCCGGGCGCCGCGAATGCCTCAACCTCGGCCACACCTACGGGCATGCGCTCGAGCGCGCCGCCGGCTACGGGGCGATGAGCCACGGCGCGGCGGTCGCTGAGGGCATCCGGTTCGCGGGCGTGCTCGCCGAGGAGGTGCTCGGCGCTCCCGCGTCGTCGAGCGAGGCGCAGTGCGCGCTGCTGGACGCGCTCGGGCTTGCTGCGATGCGGGTTGACGCGCCTGCGGATGAAGTGATGCGCGGGATGCGAGTGGACAAGAAGGCCCGGGACGGCTCCGTGCGGTTCGTCCTGGTCAGCGAGCCCGGCACGTGGAAGGTCGTGCCTGTCGAGGCCGACGTGCTCAAGCGCCACGTCGAGGCCTACGGCGCGCAGCGATGAAGGAGCGAGGACGGATGCGGATCCTGGTGATGAGCGGCCCGAACCTGAACATGCTCGGCACGCGGGAGCCGGACGTGTACGGCACCGTGACGCTCGAGCAGATCGAGGCGATGGTGACGTCGGAAGCCGCGGCCCTCGACGTCGAGGTCGAGTTCTTCCAGTCGAACCACGAAGGCGAGCTCATCGACCGCCTGCAGGCGGCGGCATCAGCGGGCGTCGGCGCGGTCGTGTTCAATCCCGGTGCGTTCACGCATTACTCGCACGCGCTGCGCGACGCGGTGGCGGCGTGCGCCGCGCCCGTGGTCGAGGTGCACCTGAGCAACATCGCCGCCCGCGAGGAGTTCCGGCGCGAGAGCGTGATCGCGGCCGTGTGCGCCGGGCAGATCTCGGGCTTCGGCGCGCGCTCGTACGTTCTGGGAGTGCGCGCGGCGGCGGGCCTGGCCGACGCGGCATCGTGAACTGCCGCCCGCGGCTCGCGGCGCTCCGCTCGCGCATGGCCGATGAGGGCGCGGATGTGTTCCTTGCTTCGCATCCGGCGAACGTCGCGTACCTGACCGGATTCGAGGACGTCTTCGACGACGGCTCCGGCGCGGTGTGCGCCGTGACAGCGGACGCCGCGCTCGTGGTCACCGACTCGCGCTACGAGGACGCCGCGCGTGCCGCGGCCTCGGGTACGCCGTGGGAGGTGGAGTCGGTCTCCGGCAGCGTGCTCGGACGGGCATGCGAGCTGCTGGTGGAGGTCGGGGCCGCAGCGCCGGTGCTCGAGGAGTGCGTGACGCACGCGGCGTTCGGCAAGGCCGTCGCCGCGCTGCCCGGCGCCGACGTGCGCACCGCGGCGTGGGTCGAGGGCCTGCGCCGGGTCAAGGAGCCCGAGGAGGTCGAGCGCATCGCCGCGGCCGCGCGGCTCGCGGACGAGGCGATGGCACGCGTGCCCGCCCTGTTGCGGGCGGGCGCGACCGAGCGCGACGTGGCGCTCGAGATCGAGTTCGGGATGCGCCGGGCCGGCTCGCAAGGCGTGGCGTTCGCGCCGATCGTCGCCGGCGGCGAGAACTCGGCGCGTCCGCACGCGGTCCCGGGGACGCGCCCTCTTGCCCGCGGCGACCTCGTCGTGGTCGACATCGGCGCACGCGTGCGGGGTTACTGTTCGGACCTCACGCGGACGTTCTGCGTGGGCGCGGCGAGCGAGCGGCAGCGCGAGATCCACGCGGCGGTGCTCGCCGCCAACGAGGCCGGACGGGCGGCGGTGCGCGCCGGGACCGTCGGCAGGGACGCGGACGCGGTCGCGCGCGCGGTGCTCGCGGATGCCGGGTTCGGCGACGCGTTCGGGCACGGGCTCGGCCACGGAGTCGGGCTCGAGGTGCACGAGCTGCCCGGCGTGGGCTCGGGCTCGGAGCAGCCGCTGCCCGCCGGGGCGGTCGTGACCGTGGAGCCGGGCGCGTACCTGCCCGGCATGGGCGGTGTTAGAATCGAGGACCTGGTCGTGGTCGGTGAGGGCGCCTGCACGGTGCTCTCCGCCGCACCGCGCGACCTGATCGAGGCAGGCTGAGAGACGCGGTGCGCCCGCGAGAGGGCGGCGCCGCTCGCACGAGGGAAGGGCACGGACCACGCGATGGCTGTTTCCACGAACCAGTTCAAGAACGGCATGTGCATCGTCTACAAGGACAAGCGCTGGATCATCGTCGAGTTCCAGCACGTCAAGCCGGGCAAGGGCGGCGCGTTCGTGCGCACCAAGCTCAAGGAGCTCGACACCGGCAAGGTCGTCGACGTCACGTTCAACGCGGGCGAGAAGGTAGACGACGTGCGCGTCGAGATGCGCCGCCTGCAGTTCCTGTACTCGGACGGCACGGCGCTGCACTTCATGGACAACGATTCCTACGAGCAGTTCGAGCTCGATGCCGGGTTCGTCGGCGAGGCCGCCAAGTGGATCAAGGAAGGCGACACCGTCGAGGTGCTCACCGCCGATGGCGAGATGGTCGGCGTCGAGCCGCCGATGTTCGTCGAGCTCGAGGTGACCGAGACCGACCCGGGCTTCAAGGGCGACACCGTCCAGGGCGGCACCAAGCCGGCGACGCTGGAGACCGGCGCGGTCGTGCAGGTCCCGATGTTCGTCGAAGCCGGCGACCGCCTGCAGGTCGACACGCGCGACGGCCGCTTCGTCAAGCGCGTCTAGGCGCAAACCGAGCTCCGCACACGCTATACTCTTTCGACCGTGCGCGGGCCGCGATGGGGCGGCGCCGCGGCGGTGTGGTACCCGCACACGACCGAGCGAGACGAGGTGAGGTGAGGCATGAGGCCGATCCGTATCACGGACACGACGCTGCGCGACGCGCACCAGTCGCTGTGGGCGACGCGCATGACGCTCGGTGACATGCTGCCGATCCTCCCGAAGATGGACGAGGTCGGGTACTGGTCGCTCGAGGTGTGGGGAGGCGCGACGTTCGACGCGTCGCTGCGCTTCCTCGGCGAGAACCCGTGGGAGCGGCTGCGCGTCATCAAGCAGCACTGTCCGAAGACCCCGCTCCAGATGCTGCTGCGCGGCCAGAACCTCGTCGGGTACCGGCACTACAGCGACGAGATCGTTCGCCGCTTCGTGCATGCCTCGAAGCGCAACGGCATCCACGTGTTCCGCGTCTTCGACGCGCTGAACGACATCCGCAACGTCGAGGTGGCGGCCGCGGCGGTCAAGGAGTGCGGGGCGCACTTCGAGGGCGCTATCAGCTACACGATCTCGCCGGTGCACACCTTGGACTCGTTCATCGACTACGCGCACCAGCTCAAGGACATCGGCGCGGACACGATCTGCATCAAGGACATGGCCGGCATGCTCACTCCATTCCGCACCGAGCGCATGGTGCGGGCGCTCAAAGAGCAGGTCGGGCTGCCGGTGCACGTGCACTGCCACTACATCGGCGGAATGGCCCCGATGAACTACGTGAAGGCAGCCGAGGCGGGCGCCGACATCGTGGACACGGCCGTGGTGGCGCTCGCGTTCGGCAACAGCCAGCCGGCCGTCGAGACGATCGTCGCGGCGCTGAAGGAGTCGCCCTACGACACCGGCATCGACCTCGACCTGCTGTTCGAGATCGCCGAGTACTGGGAGGGCGTGCGCTCCGCCAAGAAGATCAAGCGCGGCGTGACCTCGCTGCTGTCGATGGAGGTCTTCAGCCACCAGGTCCCCGGCGGCATGATGAGCAACCTGGTGAGCCAGCTCGAGATCCAGAAGGCGACCGACCGGCTGCCCGACGTGCTCAGGGAGATCCCGAAGGTGCGCGCCGAGGTCGGCTTCCCACCACTCGTGACGCCGCTCTCGCAGATCGTGGGCACGCAGGCGGTCATGAACGTGCTCACGGGCAAGCGGTGGGCCGTGATCCCGCAGGAGATGAAGGACTACATCCGCGGGATGTACGGCAGGGCGCCCGGGCCGATGTCGGCCGAGATCGTCGCCCGCGCGCTGGGCCGTGACGAGCCGCTCGCGCCCGACGTGCGCCCGGGCTCGCTCGTGACCACGACATATGCGCAGATGGAAGAGGAGATCGGCGAGCTCGCCAAGTCGGAGGAGGACGTGCTGATGTACGCCCTCTTCCCGAACGAGGCGCGCAACTACCTGACACTCCACCAGGAGGGCGTCGAGAAGACCGTGTTCATGACGGGCGAAGAGGTCCGCACCGTCACGGAGGGAGAGTCCGTGGACGTCAACCAGATCCGCGAGCTGATCAAGATCGTCGAGACCTCGGAGATCACCGAGGTCGTGGTCGAGGAGGCCGGTACCCGCGTCGAGGTGCGCAAGGGCGGCTTCTCCGCCTCGTCCGCGCCCGTCACGCAGGCGCCGCCCGTGGACGTCAGCGTGCCCGTGCCCGGGCCCGAGGAGGGACCCGCGCCCGACGGCTCAGGCGCATCCGACGCCGGCCCGCGCGGCGCCGACTGGGTCGCGGTGACCTCGCCGATGGTGGCGACGTTCTACCGCTCGCCGTCCCCGGGCGCCGACTCGTTCGTCGAGGTCGGTACGCAGGTCGACGAGGGCCAGACGCTGTGCATCCTCGAGGCCATGAAGCTGATGAACGAGCTCGGGGCCGACGCGCCGGGCATCGTGCGCGAGATCTGCGTGACGGACGGCTCACCGGTCGAGTACGGCACTGTGCTGTTCTACCTCGAGCCGGTGGCCTGAGCGTGGCGGACCGCTTCGCGAAGGTACTGATCGCCAACCGCGGCGAGGTCGCGCTGCGCGTCATCCGCGCGTGCAAGGAGATGGGCGTTTCCACGGTCGCCGTCTACTCCGAGGCGGACCGTGACTCCCTGCACGTGGGGCTGGCCGACGAGGCGGTCTGCATCGGGCCCGCGCAGTCGGCGCGGTCGTACCTGAACATGGCCAACATCATCTCCGCCGCCCTGGTCACGGGCGCGCAGGCCGTCCACCCGGGCTACGGCTTCCTCGCCGAGAACTCAGCGTTCGCGCGGGCGTGCGCCGACTCCGGACTCGTGTTCATCGGCCCGGGCGCGGACGCCATCGACCGGATGGGCGACAAGGCGGTGGCGCGCGCCACGGCCGCTGCCGCGGGCGTGCCGGTGGTGCCGGGCAGCGACGGGCCGGTCGACGACGTCGCCGACGCGCTGCGCTTCGCCGAGCAGGTCGGCTACCCGGTGCTCGTGAAGGCGTCGGCGGGCGGCGGCGGCAAGGGCATGCGCGTGGCGACCGACCCCGACTCGCTCAGGATCGGCTTCACCGCCGCGCGCACCGAGGCGGCCGCGGCGTTCGGCAACGACACGGTCTACCTCGAGAAGTACCTCACGCGGCCGCGCCACGTGGAGATCCAGGTGCTCGCCGACAGTCACGGCAACGCGGTCTACCTGTTCGAACGCGACTGCTCGATCCAGCGGCGGCACCAGAAGCTCGTAGAGGAGGCGCCCTCGCCGGCGCTCACGCCCGAGACGCGGGCGGCGATGGGCGAGGCCGCCGTGCGGCTCGTCCGGGCCGTGGACTACGTGAACGCCGGCACGATCGAGTTCCTGCTCGACACGGACGGGCGCTTCTACTTCATGGAGATGAACACGCGCGTGCAGGTCGAGCACCCCGTGACCGAGCAGATCAGCGGCGTGGACATCATCAAGGAGCAGATCCGCATCGCGGCCGGCGAGGTCATGCGCCACACGCGCCAGGAGGACCTGCAGGTCCGCGGGCATGCGATCGAGTTCCGGATCAACGCCGAGGACCCCGCGCACAACTTCCGGCCGCATCCGGGCCGCATCGAGGTGTTCAACCCGCCGGGCGGGTTCGGTGTCCGCGTGGACTCGCACATGTACTCGGGCTACTCGGTGCCGCCGTACTACGACTCGCTCATCGCCAAGCTCATCGTGTGGGGCGAGACCCGCAAGGAGGCCATCGACCGCGCGCGGCGCTGCCTCGACGAGTTCATCGTCATCGGCATCCCGACCACGCTGCCGTTCCATCGCGCCGTGGTCGACAACCCCGTCTTCCAGTCGGGCGAGGTCTATACTGACTTCGTCGAGACCGCCATGGCCGACCCCGAGCCGGCGACGGAGGTGTAGCGCGCGTGTCCGAGCAGATCGAGATCGACGGCACGACGCTGTCACCTGCGGTGCTCGAGAAGATCGTGTCGGTCGCCGCGACCGGGATCGACGGCGTCTCGGCACTCGGCGGGGCCGGCATCGCGGGCCTCGTGCAGAAGGCCGGCCGCCACGAGATCGACGTGGCGCTCGACGAGTCCGGCGGCATCGTGGTCACGATCCACATCCAGGTGACGTACGGGCGCCCGATCCGCGACATCGCCGCCGACGTGCGCTGCGCGGTCTCGGACGCTATCACGGGCCAGGTCGGGCGGCCCGTGTCGGCGGTCGACATCTTCGTCGACGCCATCTCGTTCGACGAGTAGCCGGTCAGCGAGGGCCGCCGCATGCTCGAGCGCACGAAGGCCCGCCGACAGGCGATGCACATCCTCTACCAGTGCGACATCACGGGTGCGTCGGCGTCGCGCGTGCTCGAGGCGCACGCGTGGAACCCGGACGACGGCGAGCCGCTCGACTTCTGCCGGGACCTCGTGCTGGGCGTCGAGGCGCACCAGGCGACCATCGACGGCGCCATCTCGGAGATCTCCGAGAACTGGGCGCTGGGCCGGATGCCGGTGGTCGACCGCAACATCCTGCGCCTGGCGGCCTATGAGATACTCTACCTCGACGACGTGCCCCCCTCGGTCTCCATCAACGAGGCGGTGGAGCTGGCAAAGGTCTACGGCGGCGACGACTCGTCGAAGTTCGTCAACGGTGTGTTGGGGCGGCTCGCCGAGGAGCGTGCCGCGCGTTCGGGCTCGCAAGGTCCCGTTCCGGCCACGGAAGGTCCCGATGACTGAGGAGTACGCGGGCTTCGCGTCCGCCAAGGCGCGTCTCGAGGAGATCACCGCGCAGGTGCGTGACAAGGACACGCCGCTCGAGAAGTGCCTCGACCTGCTCGAGGAGGGCGTGAAGATCGCCGGACGCTGCACGGAGCTGCTCGACCACACCGAGTGGCGCAGCGCGGTCGACGAGGCTGAGGGCGAGGAGGGTGCGGAGGCCGAGGAGGGTGCGGTGGCGTCCGGGGAGGCCGGCGTCACCGGTGGCACCACGGGTGACACCACGGGTGACGCCGACGACGCGGAGAGCGACGCCGACGCTCCAGACGACCCCGAGGACGTGCCCGAGCCCGCCGAGGAGCCCTCGGAGGAGGCCGAAGGCGCGCCGGAAGACGCCCGGGACGCCGAGTAACGCCTCGGTCACGCTGCGCGTGGCGCCCTTGAGCGGCCTCGCCGGCGGGGACTATGCTCGTGCACGGCGGCCGCGCGCGGCCGCGGACTGTCGACCGGCGATCTTCGAGGACCGAGCAGCGTGACGACGCACCCCATCCTGGAAAGCATCTCCGAGCCCGAGGACCTCAAGGGCATGGATGCGCCGACGCTCGCTTCGCTGTGCGAGGAGATCCGCGAGACGCTGGTCGAGACGGTGGCATCGACCGGCGGCCACCTCGCGCCGAACCTCGGCGTCGTCGAGCTGACCATCGGCCTGCTGCGGGCGCTCGACACCCCGAAGGACCGCGTCATCTGGGACGTCGGGCACCAGTCGTACGTCCACAAGCTGCTCACCGGCCGTCTCGAGCGGTTCGGCACACTGCGCCAGTACGGCGGCGTGTGCGGCTTCCCGAAGCGCAGCGAGTCACCGCACGACGTCTTCGACACGGGCCACGCCTCCAACTCGCTCTCGGTGGCACTCGGCCTCGCGACCGCGCGCGACGCGCGGGGCGGCGACGAGACCGTCGTGGCGGTCATAGGCGACGGCTCGATGACCGGCGGGATGGCGTGGGAGGCTCTGAACCACCTCGGCCACCTCGGCACGAGCATGATCGTCGTGCTCAACGACAACGAGATGTCGATCGCCAAGAACGTCGGCGCGCTCTCGGCGTACCTCGGCCGCGCGCGGCTCGACCGGCGCTACATGCGTCTGCGCGACGACATCGAGGGTGCGCTGTCACGCTCGCGGATCGGCGCCGCGTTCGTGGCGGCGGGCGAGGCGGCGAAGGGCTCGGTCAAGCAGCTCCTCGTGCCCGGCATGCTCTTCGAGGAGCTCGGCCTGAAGTACGTCGGCCTCATCGACGGCCACGACATCGCGATGGTCCAGCGCGCCGTCGAGGCGGCCAAGGAGGCGGGCGGCCCGGTCATCATCCACGCGGTCACGCGCAAGGGGCAGGGGTACAGCCATGCCGAGGAGAACGCCGAGTCGTTCCACGGCGTCGGGCCGTTCTCGGTGGAGTCGGGCAAGGCCGAGAAGGCGTCCGGCGGGCCCGCCTACACCGACGTGTTCGGCGCGGCGCTCGTGCGCGAGGCCGCCGAGGACGAGCGCATCCACGCCATCACCGCGGCGATGCCCTCAGGCACCGGCTTGGCGGCCTTCGCGGAGCGGTATCCCGGGCGCTTCCACGA
>VAUM01000050.1 GCA_005774595.1 Actinomycetota bacterium | reverse complement strand
AGCGCCCTCGGACCAGATGAGGTCGTAGACGCTGTCGACGCCTTGGATGTACATGGCGAGGCGCTCAAGGCCGTAGGTGATCTCGGCAGGCACCGGGCGGCACTCGAAGCCGCCGACCTGCTGGAAGTAGGTGAACTGCGTGCACTCCATGCCGTCGAGCCAGACCTCCCAGCCGAGTCCCCACGCGCCGAGCGTCGGCGACTCCCAGTCGTCCTCGACGAGGCGGACGTCGTGTTCGGCGGGCTCGATGCCGATGGCGCGCAGCGAGTCGAAGTACAGGTCGAGCACGTCGTCGGGGCTCGGCTGGAGGATGACCTGGTACTGGTAGTAGTGCTGGAGACGGTTGGGGTTCTCGCCGTAGCGGCCGTCGGTGGGTCGGCGCGACGGCTGGACGTACGCGGTGCGCCACGGCTTCGGGTCGAGCGTGCGCAGCGTGGTGGCCGGGTGGAACGTGCCGGCGCCGACCTCCATGTCGTAGGGCTGCAGCACGACGCAGCCGTGATCGGCCCAGAAGCGCGACAGCGCGAGGATGATGTCCTGGAAGGTGGGTGCTGTGGCGGTGGTCATCGGTGTACCTCGCTGGTAGGCGCGTGAGCGTGGGTGACTATGGTAGCGCACCGCACGCCCGACACCCTCGGGTGCTACGGTAGTCACGGCATCGGAGAGCATCCCCCATCCGGAGGCGCTCGTGACCTCGCTGCTCGGCCCCGACACACCCGCCGCCATCGCCGCGGCCGTCATCTTGGCCGCCAAGGCCGAGCCGCTCTTCGCGCTCGAGGCCGCCGCCGCGTCGGGCGAGGACATGGAGGCCGTGCACGACATGCGGGTCGCGTCGCGCCGGCTGCGCGCCGCGATGGCGATCTTCCGCCCGCTGTACCCCGACCGCGAGTGGCGCCGCTTCAACCGCATGGCGCGCGCCATCACGCGCTCGCTGGGCACCGTGCGCGACGCCGACGTCTTCGTCGACGAGTTCGCGCGCCTCACCGAGCGCGCGCGCACGACCGACGAGCGCGTCACGCTCGCGTGCATCATCGGCCACCGCCTCGGAGAGCGTCTGCGCGACCTCGAGTCGATGCGCGAGACGCTGGCGACCCTCGGCCTGGCCGAGCGCCGCGACGGGTTCCTCGCGTTCGTGCGCCGAGGCGACGCGGGCGCCTACCAGCCGCTCGGCGAGCTTGCCGACGCCGTGGTCCGGGAGCGCCTGACGGCGGTCTACGCGCACCTGCCCGAGGCGCTCGAGTCCGACGCCGGCGAGACGCAGCACTCGATGCGCATCGCGGTCAAGCGCCTGCGCTACGCCATCGAGACGCTGCGCCCGTGCTTCACCGGCAAGGCCGACAAGGTGCTCGAGACACTCAAGACGCTGCAGGACGTCCTCGGCGAGCTGCACGACCGCGACGTGTTCCTCAGCTCGGTGCGCGAGATGGCCGAGTCCGGCGAACTCGCGAAGGCCGGCGTGAAGGGCCCGGGGCTGCGCGCGGTGGAGCGGCACCTGCTCGCCGAGCGGGCCGGCTTCTTCGACACGTTCGCCGCGCTCACGGCCGAGTGGGACGAGGCGCGCATGACGCGCGCGGTGCTCGGCGCGCTGCGGACGGACGCCGCCCCGGACGCCGTCGAACCCGAGGCGGACGCGACGCCGTGAAGCGCCTCGCCGCGATCGACATCGGGAGCAACTCCGTCCGGCTCATGGTCGTGGCGGTCGAACGCGGCGGCGGCTACCGTTTGCTCGACGAGGAGAAGGCGCAGGTCCGCCTCGGCGAAGGACTCGTGCAGTCCGGCGCGTTGTCGGACGCGGCCCAGGAACGCGCTCTCGAGGCGCTCGCCAGGATGCTCGAGATCGCGCGAAGCCTGGAGGCCGACACGGTGCGGGCCGTCGCCACGGCGGCGGTGCGCACGGCCTCCAACGGCCCCGCGTTCGTCGCACGCGTGCGCGAGACGCTCGGACTCGACGTCGAGGTCGTCTCGGAGATCGAGGAGGGCAGGCTCGCGTTCACGGGAGCCGCGGCGAGTTTCGACCTTCCGGGCCGCACCGCGGTCATCGACATCGGGGGCGGCTCTGTGGAGATCGTCCGCGCCGCCGACGGACAGATCGAGAGCATCACGTCGCTGCCCCTGGGCGCCGTCGTGCTCACCGACCGCATCGGCACCGCCGACCCGCCCGCGCGCGAGGACCTGCGCGCGGTGCGCCGGCACGTTCGCGAATCGCTCCGCGGCGCGTTCGGGGAGGACCCCGAGCCGGTCACGGTGATGATCGGCTCGGGGGGGACGGCCACCTCGCTGGCCGCAGTCGTCGCGGCGGCGGCAGGCGACGACTACGCGTCCGTGCACGGGCGCGAACTCTCGCTCTCCGATGTCGTGCACGTCTACGCCCAGCTCAAGAGCCTCACGCTCGAGCAGCGCCGCGCGGTACCCGGAGTGCCAGACTACCGAGCCGACATCATCGTGGCCGGCGCGCTCGTGGTGCGCGAGGCGATGGCCGTGCTGCGCTGCAACCGCTTCCTGGTGAACACCCGCGGCATCCGAGAGGGACTCGTCCTCGAGACGATCGCACGGGCGACGGGCAGGCGCAAAGGAGCCGACCCCTCCGCAGCCATCGTCCGCTTCGGCAAGCGGTGCAGGTTCGACCAGCGCCACGCCGAGCACGTGAACGAGCTCGCGCTCTCGCTGTTCGACTCGATGGCCGACGAGTCGCTGACCGCCGACGACCGCCGCCTGCTCGAGACCGCCGCGATGCTGCACGACGTCGGTTACTTCGTCGGGTACGAGAAGCACCACCGGCACAGCTGCCACCTGCTGACCTACGCGGATCTGCCCGGGCACTCGCCTCGCGACATGGCCGTCGTGGCCGCGGTCGCGCGCTACCATCGCGGCGGACTGCCCAAGGCCAGGCACGAGGAGTTCGCGCGCCTGTCGCCCACCGACCGTGACACGGTCTCCAAGCTCGGGGGCATCCTGCGGCTCGCCGACGGATTCGACCGGGGACGAGTCGGCCGCGTGCGCTCCGTGACCCTCGAGCGCCGCGACGACCGGGTCACGGTGACGGCAGACGGCGACGCCGACCTCCACGTCGAGCTCTACGGCGCGCGCGAGAAAGCCGACCTGCTCGAGAAGGCGTTCGGGGTGCGCGTGCGGATCAGCGGCGCCTGAGGCGCGGCATCCCCCTACCCCAAGAACCCGAGCGACTTCATGCGCGCCGGCAGGTGGTGCTGCACGAACGTGCGCACGAGGCGCGCGACCCCGTCGAGCACTTCGTCCGGCACCCCGAGTGCCGCGACCTCGGCCATCCTCGCGCCCATGAGCGCGCCGATCGCGCTCCGCCCCGCCGACGACAGCGGCACGACCGCCTCGTCCTCGCCCGCGCACTCGGCGCACACGACGCCTCCCGCCTCGATCGAGAACCCGGCGCCGCACTTCTCGCTCGCGCAGTGCACGCAGCCAGCAAGCTGCGGCCGGTAGCCCTGCACCGCCATCGCCTTGATCAGGAACGCCGTCACGAGCGCCCGCACGTCGGCGGCGTCGGCGGCCGCGAGCACGTCGAGTGCGGTCACGGCCAGCGGGAACATGCGCTCCTCGGCCTGACCCTCCAGCGAGACCTTGTCGCAGAAGTCGAACACGACGGCCGCGCCGCACGACCGGTCGTAGTCCTCGCGCAGGCCGGCGTGCATCTCCACGCACTCGGCCTAGGTGACGTGATCGAGCGTGCGCCCGGTGTGCAGCAGCAGGTCGCCGACCGCGCCGGGCTCGAGCCGCGCGCCGAAGCGCGAGCCGGGCTTGCGGGCGCCGCGCGCCACCGCGCGCAGCTGGCGGCCGTCCTCGGCGAGCAGCGTGAGGATGAGGTCGGTCTCGCCGAGCTTGGTCTTGCGCAGGACGAGCGCGCGGGCGCTGTACGGGGGCATGCGCGCGTGTGCCTGCCGGGTGCGCTACCCGCGCCCGTGCGCCAGCGCGTCGAGGATCTCCGTGCCCGAGGAGGACCCGAGCCGCGTGGCGCCCGCGTCGAGCATCTCGAGCGCGCCGACCAGGTCGCGGATGCCGCCGGACGCCTTCACGCCGATGCGCTCGCCCACGGCCGCGCGCAGCGTGCGCACGTCGTCGGCGGTGGCGCCGCGCGGTCCGAAGCCGGTGCACGTCTTCACGAACGCGGCGCCCGAGTCGGCCACGAGCACGGCCGCGCGCGCGATCTGCGCGGCGTCCAGATGTCCGGTCTCGATGATGACCTTGACCAGCGCAGACCCGCCCGACACGTGCTCCACCTGCGCCACCACGGCCGCGACGTCGTCGGCCACGAACCCGTCCTCGCCTTCGAGGAACGCCGCGACGTTCATCACCATGTCGACCTCTTGGCACCCGAGTTCGACCAGGTGGGCGGCCTCCTCGGCCTTGGACTCGGTGTTCGCGTACCCGAGCGGGAAGCCGCACACCGAGCAGACCTTCGTGGCCGTGCCGGCGAGCTTCTGCGCGGCGACCGGCACGAGGAACGGCGCGACGCACAGCGCGGCGAAGCCGAGTGCGGCGTTCGCCTCGATCCAGCGCGCCCCCTCGGCGAAGCCCACCGTCGGCTTGAGCATGGTCTGGTCGATCGCGGCAGCGAGCGTGTCCCTGTCCATGGTCTCTACAGTCCCTCTCCGTAGCCGAACCTGCGGATCTGCGAGGAGTCCCGGCGCCAGTCCTTGCGCACCTTCACCCGCAGGTCGAGGAAGACCTTGCCGCCGAGCAGGCGCTCGAGGTCGGCGCGAGCCTCGGTGCCGATGCGCTTGATCATCGCGCCACCCTTGCCCACTATCATCCCCTTCTGCGACTCGCGCTCCACGTACACGACCGCGCGGATCGTGACCATGCCGGTCGCCTCGGTCACATCGATCTCCTCGATGGCGACGCCGACCGCGTGCGGGACCTCGTCGCGCATGGCGCGCAGGACCTTCTCGCGGATGAACTCGGCGAGCATGACCTCGATGGGCTGGTCGGTGGTGACGTCGCGCGGGAAGTAGCGCGGGCCTTCCGGCAGCAGCCGCACCACGACCTGGACGAAGCCGTCGACGTTGAAGCCCTCTGTCGCCGAGACGACGACCGCGTCGTCGAACTCGCACAGCGCGCGTGCGGCGTCCAAGCGGCGTTCGAGGACCTCCGGCGCGACCAGGTCGGCCTTCGTGAGCACGAGGACGCGCTTGGCACCGGGAGCGGCGGCCACGCGCTTGGCGACCCACTCGTCGCCTCGGCCCACCTCGGCAGACGCATCGATCACGAGGCACGCCACGTCGACGTCGCCGAGCGCGAGCAGCGACGAGCGGTTGAGCTCCTCCCCGAGCGCGTCGAGCGGCTTGTGCAGGCCCGGCGTGTCGACGAAGACCACCTGCGCGTCGTCGCGGTCGAGCACCGCGCGCAGGCGGTGCCGGGTGGTCTGCGGGGTGTCCGAAGTGATGGCGACCTTCGCACCGACGGCCGCGTTGACCAGCGTGGACTTGCCGGCGTTCGGCCGGCCGACGAGCGCGACGAAGCCGCTGCGGACCGGCGCGAGCGGGTCGGCCCCGCCGGGTGCCGCCGGCTCAGTCACCGTCGAATTCGTCCTGGTCCAGGTAGCCGCGGACGAACGCCTCGGGCAGCAGCTCGTCGAGGCGCATGACCATGACCGCGTCGGTCGCCCCGCCCATGACGACGCGCATGTCCGGTCCGAACTCGGCGAGGAACTGCCGGCAGCAGCCGCACGGGGGCGTGGGCGCGTCGGAGTCGCCGACCACGGCGACGGCGACGATCTCGCGGCGTCCGGTCGCGATGCACGCCGCTGCGGCGGAGCGCTCGGCGCACAGCGTGGCGCCGTACGAGGCGTTCTCGACATTGCAGCCCTGATAGATCTCGTTGTCGGCGGCCATGACGGCCGCGCCCACGCGGAACTTCGAGTACGGCGCGTACGCCTTCTCGCGGGCCTCGCGCGCGAACGCGAGCAGGGCCAAGTCGGCGGCGGTGATCTCGGTCATCGGTCCTCCTCGGTCGGTGGCGCGGCCATCGGGAGCCTTCTGGGCCGTTCCGTCACGTCCACCACGTAGCGTAGCCGTTCCACGCGCTCATCGGAACGCCACCTGGAAGACGAAGGTGGCCGCGAGGAAGCCGATCACGGCGCCCGAGACGACCTGGGTGACCGTGTGCCGCTCGGACTCCACGCGCGACTGCGCCACGAGCGCCGCCACGAACAGCGCGAGCAGGGTCGCCTGCACGTTGCGCGTGACGAACCCGATCGACGCCGCGGCCGCCATCGCCAGCGCGGTGTGCCCGGACGGCCAGCCGCCCGACAGCCACGTACCGGTGTGCGACGCCCACTTGCCGGCGAGCGCGAGCAAGCCAGCCAGCCCGAGCGCGATGATGGTGAGGTGCGCGGGCATGTCGCGCAGGTACGCGAAGAGGTGCTGCGTGGGCCCGGAGATGCGGCCGAAGAAGACCACGTAGCCGACCGCGACCGCGCTCACGGACGCGAGCAGGACCGCGCCGGCCGCGACGTCCTTGGCGGCCTTGGCGGCGGGGTCGAAATGCTCGACGGCGAGATCGACAGCGTTCTCGAGCGCGGTGTTCACGAGCTCGGTGACGATCACGAGCGAGATCGCGAACAGCAGGGCGATGAACTCGAGCGCGGAGATGCGCAGCGCGAGCGCCGCAACGAGCACCGCGATGGCCAGCGCCACATGGATCCGCATGTTCCGCTGCGTCTTGAGGGCGTAGACGATCCCCTCGATCGCGTAGTTGAAGCTCCAGAGCAACGAGCGGCTGCGCATCGCGCGTCCCTCTAGCGGGCGTCTGCCCAGCGCGCGAGCAGCTCGCGCTCGCGGGCCTGCATCGCCTCGGCGTCGGCATCGGACTCGTGGTCGTAGCCGAGCAGGTGGAGGATGCCGTGGACGAGCAGCAGGTCGAGCTCGGCCTCGACGGTCGAGCCGTACTCGGCGGCCTGGCGCGCGGCGACCTCGGGCGCGACGATGACGTCGCCGAGCGCGACCGGCTCGTCGCCGGGCACGGGGCAGGGGTCGTCGCAGGGGAAGCTGAGGACGTCCGTGGCGCCGTCCTTGCCGCGGTAGCGCTCGTTGAGGTTCGCCATCTCGTCCTCGCCGACGATCGCGACCGACAGCTCAGCGCCGCCCGTCACGTCCTCGGCGTCGAGCACGAACTCGCCGAGGCGCTCGAAGGCGGCCAGGTCGAGCGGCTCGGGGTCGCGGTGGGAGGTCACACTGACGCGCTCGCTCACGACTCACCCCTCTCGGCGCTGCGCGCCTCCTCGAACTCGTGGTAGGCGGTGACGATGCGCTGGACCAGCTTGTGGCGCACCACGTCCTTGCTCTTGAGCTCGACGAACGCCACGTCGGTGATACCGGTGAGGATCTCGCGGACCTGCTTCAGGCCCGACGCGCCCTTCGGCAGGTCGATCTGCGTGACGTCACCGGTCACCACGACCTTGCTGCCGAACCCGAGGCGCGTCAGGAACATCTTCATCTGCTCGGGGCTCGTGTTCTGGGCCTCGTCGAGGATGATGAACGAGTCGTTGAGCGTGCGGCCGCGCATGAATGCGAGCGGCGCGACCTCGATGACGCCGCGCTCGGTCAGCGACGTGGACTTCTCGATGTCCATCATGTCGAACAGCGCGTCGTACAGCGGCCGCAGGTAGGGGTCGACCTTCTCGTAGAGGTTGCCCGGCAGGAAGCCGAGCGACTCGCCCGCCTCGACGGCCGGGCGCGTGAGGATGATGCGGCCGACCTCCTTGGCCTTGAGCGCCTCGACCGCCATCGCCATGGCGAGGTAGGTCTTGCCGGTGCCGGCCGGGCCGATGCCGAAGGTGACCGTATTGCTGCGGATCGCATCCACGTAGCGCTTCTGGCCCGCGGTCTTCGGGCGGATCGTCTTGCCTCGGTGCGTGAGGATGACGTCGGAGAACACGGCCGAGGGGCTGTCCTCGCCGGACTTGAGCATGTCGATGGCGCGGTCGATGGAGTCCGCCGAGAGCGGCTGGCCTGCCTCGAGGAGCTGAAGGAGCTCGCCGAAGAGCGCAGAGACCGCCTGGCTCTCCGCGGATCCGCCCGAGATCGAGATCTCGTTGCCGCGCACGCCGATGTCGGCGTCGAACTGGTCCTCGATCAGCTTGAGCAGGTGGTCGCCGTGTCCCAGCAGGTCGATCATCGGGATGTCGGCTGGCACGACGAGGCGGATCTGCGCGGTCTTGGTCACGGGCTGGTGAGCGCTCCTTGTCGGAGGGGGCCTACGCCGCGGATTCTACCACCGAGGGACCCGCGCCCGACGCGTCAGCGCAGCGTGGCGGACTCGCGCAGCTCCGCGCTGACCACGTCACCCGCGCGCGCCCCGCCCGCGACCGGCCAGGTCACGTGGACGTAGTCGCGCGTGGTTCCCTCGGCGACGCCGGCACGGACGCGCTCGACGAGGACCTCCTGCGGCTCGGGGCGGCGCGCCGCGTCCGCCAGGTACGTCGCGCGCAGCCGCTCGCCGGCGGCGCGCAGGTCCGCCGCGCGTGCAGTGCGGGTGGCCGGCGGGACGCTGCCGGGCATCGTGGCGGCTGGCGTGCCCTCGCGCTCCGAGTAGCGGAACACGTGCAACTTGGCGAAGGCGAGACGCTCGCAGAGCGCGATCGTGGCGGCGTGGTCGTCCGGCGACTCACCGGGGAAGCCGGCGATGACGTCGGTCGTGACGGCGAGGCCGGGCAGCGCCGCGCGTGCTCGGGCGATCGCGTCGGCGTACTGCGCGGCAGTGTAGCCGCGGCGCATCGCGGCGAGGACCGCGTCTGCGCCCGACTGCAGCGGCACGTGCAGGTGCGCGCAGACCTGCGGCGTCTCGGCGAGCGCCGTGAGCATGCGCTCGGTCAGATCGAGCGGCTCGATGCTCGAGAGGCGCACGCGCGGGATCCCGGCTGCAGCGACCGCGCGGACGAGGTCTGCGAGGTCACGGCCCGTGTCCGCGTAGCGGCCGAGGTTCACGCCGGTGAGGACGACCTCGCTCACGCCGGCGGTCGCGAGCGCGGCGACCTGCGCGAGCACGTCGTCCCA
Source organism: Actinomycetota bacterium (assembly GCA_005774595.1). Lineage (NCBI taxonomy): Bacteria > Bacillati > Actinomycetota > Actinomycetota bacterium. The sequence continues at coordinate 193 of VAUM01000050.1, read as the reverse complement.
TGGCACTGACCGCGCGGGCCCGCGGGCGTCCGGCACGATGCAGTAGGCGCAACGGGCGTCGCAGCCGTCCTCGACCTTGAGGTCGGCGCGCGTGCGGAAGGCGGCGCCGCGGACGCGGAGGGCCTCTCCGGTTGCCGGCGTCACATACGACGTCGTATGTGACGTCGTATGTGACGTCACCGGTGACGCCGGC
>VAUM01000049.1 GCA_005774595.1 Actinomycetota bacterium | reverse complement strand
GTGTCGACCTCGCCGGCGAGGTCGACACGCTGCGCGAGCGCGTCGAGCTGCTCGGTGCGCGCGCCGGTGACCTCTCGCCGCTCGGCATGCTCGAGCGGGGCTACGCCGCGTGCTTCGGGCCTGACGGCGGCGTGCTCCGCGACGCGGAGCGCGTCTCGGCCGGGGACGGCGTCGTGGTCAGGCTGGCTCGCGGCTCTATAGACTGTGACGTGACCGGGACCCACGGGGAGGGCTAGATGGACGAGAACGGACCCGCCGCACCGGACGAGATGGCGTTCGGTGAGGCCCTTGCGGAACTCGAGTCGATCGTCGGCGCGCTGGAGCGCGGCGACCTCGACCTGGAGCGCAGCATGGAGCGCTACGAGCGCGGCGTCGCCTTGCTCAAGGCGCTGCAGGCCAAGCTCGCGGATGCCGAGCAGCGCGTGACGGTGCTGGTCGGCGAGCTGGAGGGCGAAGAGAAGGATGCCGCTTCCGGCTGACGACGCCGACCGGGACATCCTGGTCGACCCCGCCGCGACGTCCCATCGGGCGCGTCGCGTCATGGTAGCGGGCGGCCTGCTCATCGCGTTCATGGCGGTCGCGACCTTCGTGTACGGCCAGTGGCGCGCCGAGGCCGGCCTTCACGAGCAGCTTCTCCTGCAGGCCCGCGCGTTCACCAGGGAGATCGTCGCCACCCGGCAGTACGTCGCCCGCCACGGTGGCGTGTACGTGCCGGAGACCCAGGAGACGACGCTCAACCCGTACCTGAAGGGCATCTTGGGCCTGCGCACGCGCATCCGCGATGAGAGCGGGACCGTCTACGTGCTCCAGAACCCGTCGCTCGTGGTGCGCGAGATCAACTCGGAGTTCTCGGCCATGCCGGGGACCCGTGCACGCTTCCACATGGCCAGCGACCGGCCGCTGAACCCCTACAACCGCGCCGACGCCTTCGAGACGGAGGCGCTGGCGGCGTTCGCGGCCGGCGCGTCCGAGCACGAGCGGCTGTTCCGCGACGCGGAGCGGTCCCAATACCGCTACGTGATGCCGCTCGAGGTCGCGCCGGACTGCGTGCGGTGCCACGCGCGGCAGGGCTGGGTACCCGGCGAGATCGCCGGCGGCATCAGCGTCGCGATCGACGCCCGCGAGGTCGACCGCGCCATCCGTGACGGGCGCGCGTACACGGCCGCCGCTCTCGCGGGCTCGCTCGGCACGCTCCTGCTCGTTCTCTACCTCCTGCTCACGAACCTGCTCGGCAGCCTGCTGGCGGCGGAGACGCGGCTTCGGCAGATGGCGACGACCGATCCGCTCACCGGCCTCGCCAACCGCCGGGCGGCGATGCAGCGTCTCGCCGGCGAGGTCGAGCGCGCCCAGCGCGCGGACGCGGGACTCGGCGTGCTGATGCTGGACCTCGACCGCTTCAAGCGCATCAACGACACGGCCGGGCACGCTGTCGGGGACGCGGTGCTCGCGGCTGCCGCCGAGGGCATGGCCTCGGAGGCGCGCGGCTACGATACGGTCGCGCGGATCGGCGGCGAGGAGTTCCTCGTCATCCTGCCCGGTGCGTCCGAGGCCGAGGCCATGTCGGCCGCGGAACGCATCAGGGACGCGGTGGTCCGCAGGACCGGCGCGGTCGCCGGGGTCGAGTCCCCCGTGACGGCGAGCGCCGGCGTCGCCGCACGGCTTCAGGGCGAGCACGAGTCCGCCGGCGACCTGCTCAGAAGGGCCGACCGGGCACTCTACCGCGCCAAGGACGCCGGGCGCGACCGCTCCGAGCGCGGCTGACGCAAGCGGCGCGGCGCGAGAGCGGGTTTGCGCCGCCGCGCGGCGACTCGTAGTATCCCGAGGGGGCGCGCTGGTGCCCGCGGTCGAGGGAAGGGGCGAGGAGCCTTGGAAGGCTGCATCTTCTGCATGATCGGGACCGGGGAACTCGCCTGCAACAAGGTGTACGAAGACGGCGCCGTCATCGCGTTCAACGACATCGCTCCGCAGGCTCCCGTGCACGTCCTGATCGTCCCGAAGCAGCACTACCGCGATCTCGGCGACAACGTGCCCGGCGACGTCATCGCCAGACTGTTCTCCCTGATCCCCGAGGTCGCACGCCTCAAGGGCGTGGACATGACCGGCTACCGGGCCATCGTCAACAACGGCCTCGACGCGAAACAGACCGTCCAGCACCTCCACGTCCACGTCCTCGGCGGTCAGGCGATGTCGCACGGCATGGTCTCCTTCGGCGATGACGCCATCTAGCCGCGTCGCGGTGGTCACCGACAGCACGTCCGACATCCCGCCGGACGTCGCGTCGGAGCGTGGCGTCACGGTGGTCCCGCTCGCGGTCCAGGTCGGCGACCGCACCTACCGCGACGGCGACCTGACCCAGGAGGAGTTCTTCGCGCTCATGGCCTCCTCGCCGAAGCTCCCGACCACGTCCCAGCCGTCCGTCGGTGAGATGGTCGAGGCGTACGGCTCCGCGCTCGAGGCCGCCGACGAAGTCGTGGCGCTGCACATCTCGTCGAAGCTGTCCGGGACGTTCAGCGTCGCGGAGACGGCGGCCCGCGAGTTCGGGGGGCGCGTGCACGTGTTCGACTCGCTGAACCTGTCGTGGGGGCTCGCGTTCCAGGTCCTCGAGGCCGCCGCCGCGGCGGCGGCGGGCGCATCGGTCGACCGCGTGCTCGCGGCCGCCGCTTCGGCGCGCGACCGCGTGGGATTGATCGTCGGGCTCGACTCGCTCGACAACCTCGCCAAGGGCGGGCGCATCGGCGCTGTCGGCAAGTTCCTCGGGTCCCTGCTGGACTTGAAGGTCGTCTTCACCGTCGTCGATGGCGCGTTCAAGCCGCTCAAGCGGGTCCGGGGCGGCGCCGCGGCGCTCGATGCGACGCTCGCGTGGGTCGCCGAGCAGATGGGGGACCGGCGCGACGCGGCGTTCGCGGTCCTGCACGCGATGTCGGAGCCCCGCGCCCGGGACCTCGCCGCCAAGCTCGGCGACGCGTACCGGGCAAGCGAGCTGTTCGTGCTGCCGGTCGGCAGCGTGATCTCGACGCACACCGGCACCGGCTGGGGGATCGCGCTCCTGCCCGCCGAGTGACGCGGCTTCGGGCCGCAAGACGGCGGAAGGCCCCGGCCTTCGGGCCAGGGCCTTCCTAATCCTTCCCTACGTACCCCTGAGCACTGGGCGGTGAAAACCGGTGCAGCGTGGCCTCGGATGCTGCACCTCTCGCGGCGATGCCGGTCGCCTGCGAGCCGCCGCCTTCGTCGCCCCGGATCCCCCGGGTGGCGACTGTTAGGGAAGGGAAAGCTGTCAACGCAGGGAGCGTAGTGCCTTGGGGACGCGATTGCAACAGGAGTTACATTCTTTCCGTCGGGCGGTGCGGGGGGAGCGGTGAGCGGCGGTCGCGCCGTCCCCCGAGCGCGGGACGCCGCCCGCCGGGCCGCGGCACGCCTGCCCCGGGCGGCGGCGGGTACAATGTCGCCCACGACCCGGTTACGAACGCCGGGTCGTGTCGCCCGCTCTTGCTGTGCGAGGGGGTCCGGCGCTCCTGGGCGCGCCGGAGCATCGACATGCCGGAACCGGATCGAGAAGGAGTGATAGCCCGTGAGCGAGGAGAGCAAGGCCATCGAGTCCCTGCAGGCCGCAGGCGAGGTCTTCCAGGTGCCCGAGTGGGTCACCGAGCGGGCCTGGATCAAGTCGATGGACGACTACCAGGCCATGTACGACCGTTCGGTCGAGGATCCCGAGGGCTTCTGGGCCGAGATGGCCGAGGAGCACCTCTACTGGCACAAGAAGTGGGACACCGTCCTCGAGTACGAGTTCGACACGCCGCGCGTCGCGTGGTTCAAGGGCGGCAAGACCAACGTCTCGTACAACTGCCTCGACCGGCACCTCACGAGCTGGCGACGCAACAAGGCCGCCATCATCTGGGAGTCGGACGAGGGCGACACGAAGGTCTACACCTACCAGTCCCTGTACTACCAGGTCTGCCGCTTCGCGAACGTGCTCAAGAAGCACGGCGTCAGCAAGGGCGACCGTGTCGCCATCTACATGCCGATGATTCCCGAGCTCGCGATCGCGATGCTCGCGTGCGCGCGCATCGGCGCGATCCACTCGGTCGTGTTCGGCGGCTTCTCGGCCAGCTCACTGCGGGACCGCATCCAGGACAGCACCTGCAAGGCGCTCGTCACCGCCGACGAGGGCATCCGCGGCGGTCGCCCGGTCGCGCTCAAGGCGATGGCGGACGAGGCCCTACTCGAGTGCCCGAGCGTCGAGAAGGTCTTCGTCGTCGACCGCGCCGGTGCGAACGTGCCGATGGAGGACGGGCGTGACCTGTGGTGGCACGAGGAGATGACCGCCTCCGACGTCGGCCAGCACTGCGACATCGAGTGGATGGACGCCGAGGACCCGCTGTTCATCCTCTACACCTCCGGCTCCACCGGCAAGCCGAAGGGCGTGCTCCACACGACCGGCGGCTACAACCTCTACACGATGATCACCTTCAAGTACGTCTTCGACTACCACGACGAGGACGTCTTCTTCTGCACCGCCGACATCGGCTGGGTCACCGGGCACAGCTACATCGTCTACGGCCCGCTGTCGAACGGCGCCACCTCGCTCATGTTCGAAGGCATCCCGACGTACCCGGACGCCGGACGCTTCTGGGCCATCGTCGACAAGTACGGCGTGAACCAGTTCTACACGGCGCCGACGGCCATCCGTGCACTCATGAAGGCCGGCGAGGAGATCCCCGCCAAGTACGACCTGTCCTCGCTGCGCGTGCTCGGCACGGTCGGCGAGCCGATCAATCCCGAGGCGTGGATGTGGTACTACCGCAACATCGGCCGGGAGCGTGTGCCGATCGTGGACACGTACTGGCAGACCGAGACCGGTGGCTTCCTCATCACCAACTTCGCGGGCTTCACGCCCATGAAGCCGGGCTCGGCGACCAAGCCGTTCTTCGGCGTCCAGCCCATCGTGATGAACGAGGACAAGACCGAGACGCCGGACAACTCGGGCGGGCGCCTGTGCATCAAGTTCCCGTGGCCGGGCATGCTCCGCGGCACGTGGGGCGACCCGGAGAACGCCCGCGTCAAGGAGGTCTACTTCACCGCTTTCCCCGGCATGTACTTCACCGGCGACGGCTGCCGCAAGGACCTGGACGGCTACTACTGGCTCATGGGCCGCGTCGACGACGTCATCAACGTCTCCGGCCACCGGATGGGCACCGCCGAGGTCGAGTCGGCGCTCGTCAGTCATGCCGCCGTCGCTGAGGCCGCGGTCGTCGGCTTCCCGCACGAGATCAAGGGCGAGGGCATCTACGCCTACGTCATCCTCAAGGCGGGGCAGGAGGCGAGCGACGACCTGAAGAAGATGCTGGTCGGGCACGTCCGCCAGGAGATCGGCCCGATCGCGGCACCGGACCACGTGCACATCGTCCCGGACCTGCCGAAGACCCGCTCTGGCAAGATCATGCGCCGGATCCTGCGCAAGGTCGCCGCGGGCGATCGCGACCTCTAGGGCATGGGCGACATCACGACGCTGGCCGACCCCTCGGTGGTCAAGACGATCATCGACACGGCGCCTCCGGCCGACAAGCTGTAGCGCTTCCCGCGGGCTCACGTCCCGCGCACGCGGAAGTCGGCCCCGGTCGCGCGCATTCGCGAGGCCGGGGCCGCTTCATGCCCTGGGTGCGCTTCGTGTAGAATCCACACTCGTTCGTCTTCCCCCGCCGATCGTTCGAGAGGAACCGTCCCCGCATGCCGTTCAACGACACCTTCCTGCGCGCGTGCCGCCTCCAGCCGACCGACTACACGCCGGTCTGGATGATGCGTCAGGCCGGTCGCTACATGTCCGAGTACCGCGCGGTCCGCGAGAAGCACGGCTTCCTCGAGATGTGCCGCACGCCCGAGCTCGCCGTCGAGGTCACGATGCAGCCGGTCGACCTGGTCGGCGTGGACGCGGCGATCCTGTTCTCGGACATCCTGGTGGTGTTCGACGGCATGGGCCTCGAGCTCGAGTTCGCGAAGGGCGAGGGCCCGGTCATCCACAACCCGGTCCGCAGCGTCGCGGACGTCGAGAGGCTCACCGTCTCGGACCCGATCGAGCACACCGGCTACGTGATGGACGCGATCCGCATCCTCCGCCGCGAACTCGCGGACAAGGTGCCGCTCATCGGCTTCGCGGGCGCGCCGTTCACGCTGGCGTCGTACGCGATCGAGGGCCAGGGCACGCGCGACTATGAGAAGTGCAAGGCGCTCATGTGGAGTGAGCCGGCCGCGTGGGACCTGCTCATGAACAGGTTCGCCGATACGGTCATCGCCTACCTGTGCGCCCAGATCGATGCCGGCGCGCAGGTCGTCCAGATGTTCGACAGCTGGGTCGGCTACGTCGCGCCGCGCGACTACGAGCGCTTCGTGCTCCCGCACAGCGCCCGCGTGCTGGCCGAGGTCAAGGCACACGGCGAGCGCGCGGTCGACGGCGGCGTGCCGGTCATCCACTTCGCGAACGGCGCCACCTCGATGATCGAGCTCGTGCAGAAGGCGGGCGGCGACATCGTCGGCGTCGACTGGCGACTCTCGATGGCCGAGGCGGTGCGCCGCATCGACCCGCGCTTCGGCATCCAGGGCAACATCGACCCGGTCGCGCTGTTCGCTCCCGACGACGAGATCGAGCGGCAGGTCGTCGAGATCCTCGAGGCTGTCGGGACGCGCCCTGGCCACGTGTTCAACCTCGGCCACGGCATCCACAAGACCAGCGACCCGGACAAGGCGCGCACGCTCATCAGACTGGTGCACGAGCACTCGCGCCGCATCCGCGCCGGAGCGTAGGCCGCGATGGGATCGACGGGTGTGCTCCTGACCGCGTTCGGCGGCCCCGATTCGATCGAGGCCTGCGGTCCGTTCATGCGCAACCTCACGGGCCGCGAGCCGTCGCCCGAGATGCTCGAGCGGGTGCGCAACCGCTACCTCGCCATCGGCGGCGCGTCGCCGTTGCCCGAGATCGCCAGGAACATCGCGGATGCGCTCTCCGAGCGGTTCGATGGCGAGGTGCCCGTCGTGGTGGGCATGCGGTACTGGCACCCGTACATCGCCGACGCGATGAGCGCGCTCAAGGAGGCCGGCGTCACACGCGTGGTCGCGGTGTCGCTGTCGCCGTTCGAGTCCCGGGTGTCGTCGGGCGCGTACCGCGAAGCCGTCGAGGAGGCGGCCGCGGCGCTCGGCGGGCTCGAGGTGATCGAGACCGGCCCGCTCGGCGAGACGGACACGTTCGCCGACGTCCTGGCCGCCGCCTGCCGCGACGCGATGAAGGAGCTCGCACAGGCCGGCTGCACGCGTCCTCTGGTGCTGTTCTCCGCGCACAGCCTCCCCGTTGCCGAGCTGGTAGAAGACGATCCGTACGTCGCGGGCCTCTATCGCGCGGTCGAGGAGATCGCCGCAGGGCTCGGGATGGGCTCGCCCGGTGTCGTCGACCTCGGCGGGATCACGTTGACCGGCTCGGAGGACGGCCCGGTGACGTGGGTTTTCGCCTACCAGTCGAAGGGCAACCGTCCGGGTGAGTGGTTGGGACCGCTCGTCGAGGACGTCGCCGCGGCAGCGGCTGAGGCCGGCTTCGATGGGATCGCGTCGTGCCCGGTCGGCTTCCTGACGGACCACATGGAGACGAAGTACGACCTGGATGTCGAGCTCGCCGACGCGGTCCTGCTCTCGGGCATGGAGTTCTTCCGGGCGGACGTCCCGAACGACAGCCTGGAGATGGTCTCGGCGATCGCTGACTGCGTGCGCCCGTACCTGTGATACCCGCGGCCGGCTGCCGGGCCGGCCGTCGAGAGCTGAGGAGTGATCGGATGAGGCACGTCGTCGTCATCGGAGGGGGCGCCGCGGGCCTCGGCGCCGCGTACAAGGTCACGCGCGCCGCTGCGGAGGGGCACGAGGTCAAGGTGACCGTGGTCGAGAAGGACCCGCGCCTCGGCGGCAAGATCCTGACCGAGCAGGTCGACGGGTTCACCGTCGACGGCGGCCCCGACTGCTTCATCACCGAGAAGCCCGGCGTGCACCGCATCGCCAAGCTGCTCGGCATCTTCGACGACGAGCTGCCGACCGACGACTCACGCAAGAAGACCTGGATCCTCTCGCGCGGGCGCCTCTACGAGATGCCCGACGGCATCATGATGTTCGCGCCCACCAAGTTCGTGCCGTTCGCGACGACCGGCCTGTTCTCGTGGCCGGGCAAGTTCCGCATGGGCATGGACCTGTTCATCCCTCGGAAGGAGCGCTGGGCCGAGGGCGAGACGGCCGCGCAGCATGACGAGACGCTCGAGAGCTTCATCGTGCGCCGCATGGGCCGCGAGTGCCTCGACCGGTTGGCCGAGCCACTCGTCGGCGGCGTGCACGCATCGGATCCTGCGGTGATGTCACTCGCGTCGACGTTCCCGCGCCTGCTCGAGATGGAGCAGAGGTTCGGCAGCTGCATCGGCGGCTTCGTGGACGCGCGCAAGAAGGTCGCGGCGATGAAGAAGAAGTACCCGCCGCAGCCGGGCGCCAAGCCGCGCACCTTCTTCACCTCGTTCGTCGGCGGCATGCAGCGGCTCACCGACTCCATGGCCGACGCGGTCGGGCGCGAGAACATCCGCACCGGCGCCGCTGTCGAGTCGGTGGAGCGCGACGGGAGCGGCTGGAAGGTCCGGCTCGGCGACGGCGACGTGATCGACGCCGACGCCGTCATCGTGGCCACGGAGGGCTGGGCCGCCGAGAAGCTGCTCGCGCCTGTCGACCCCGAGATCGGCGAGGCGCTCGGCGGCATCTCGCACTCGTCGTCGGCGACCGTCTCGATGGCGTTCGATACCGATGACCTCGGCTTCTCGCTCGACGCCTTCGGCGTGCTGTGCCCGCAGGCCGAGAAGCGCCGCCTGATGGCGGTGACCTACTCGTCGACCAAGTGGCCGGGACGTGCGCCCGCGGGTCGTACGCTGATGCGCGGCTTCGTCGGCGGCCCGGGCAACCAGGCCATCATGGAGAACTCGGACGAGACGCTCGTCGAGATCGTGCACAAGGAGATGTCCGACATCCTCGGGATGAAGGTCGACCCGGCGTGGTCGCGCGTCTACCGCTGGAACCTCGGCATGCCGCAGTACACGCTCGGGCACCTGGACCGGGTCGCCGTCATCGACCTGCGCTGCGCGGAGACGCCGGGCCTTGCGGTCGCCGGCGGGTCGTACACCGGCGTCGGGATCCCGAACTGCATCGAGAGCGGTGAGCGCGCCGTGACCAAGGTGCTCGGCGAGTTCGGCATCGACCTGGCCGAGGACCACGTCGAGGAGAAGCGGATCTACTAGCCGGCAGGCTACGCGGGTCCGTCCGGGCCGGTCGCGGCGCGCAGCTCGTCGAGCAATGCGGCGTGCAGCGCCGGATTCGCCGCGAGGATGCCCTGCTCGGTGGCGGCCCACGGCTCGCCGTGCAGG
>VAUM01000048.1 GCA_005774595.1 Actinomycetota bacterium | reverse complement strand
GTCTAGACATCGATGCCGAGAACGTAGAGCGGCACTTGGATGGCGCTCTTGAACTTGGGCAGGTAGGTCTGAACCTTCTCGAAGGTGAGCGAGCCCTCCCAGTTCTGGTCGTGCTCTTCGCGCATGTGCTTCTGGAAGTGGCGGGTGGTGGTGACGTAGATGCCTACGTCCAGCTTGTCGAGCGCGGAGTAGCTGGCGACCTGGAACTTCAGTAGGTCGATGCCAATGAAGGACGAATGGCCGAACTGCACCTCGATTCCAACCCTGTCCTTCATGAAGTCGAGACGCGCCGAGGCGTCGTCATCGGCGTCGAACACGGGGGGCTGACGCTGCCAGCCCGCTGCGACGAGCTTGTCCTCAAGGACGCGATTGAACTCGGGGCGGCTCAGCGTCTCCAGCGAGATGTCGGGCGCGGTGAGTATCGCCTCCACCTCATTCTTGAGCGTGAGGTGGCTGTTGAGCACTTGCTCTGCGTAGCGGTAGGAGTACTTCTCCAAGCGCACGATGCCTCCAGGGGTTGGAGGGGATGCTGGACTGGGCGTTGTGGCCGACAGCTACTGGGGCGGCGGGTAGCCGTGGATGAACGTGGAGCCGCCGGCCGAGTCGAGTCCGGTGCGCTTGATTGCCTGAATCATGCCGTCGCGGACGGCGTTCTTGATGATGAGGTAGGCGACCAAGACCCCACCGGCGAACATGGCGATGGCGAACGCGAGGTACGCGACCCCCCCGACCATGATTGCGTTCAGCAGGCCGTCCATTCCTGCTCCTGAGCTCGGATACACAGCGTCCCCCTCCTATCGCGGTGTGCCGCGGAGCGGCCTCGGCCATCAAGGTAGCACTCGGGGCTGACTTCTCGCCTGGTGTGGCGTTCTTGAGGGGCTGCCGCCGAGGCCTCGACGGCCGAAGGCGGCAGAGGGGTAAGGGGGGCGCACAGGCAACTGCCCTCGTTGCCGCGTCCTGGCGTTGTCCCGGCGGGATGCGAGCGACGACGGGCGACAGGCTACGCGGTGCGCTCGGCGGCGGATTCCGACAGCCACAACTCCAGCTTGCGCGCGGCGTCCTGGCCCCCGGTCTCGAACAGGTGGCCGTACACATCGAGCGTCGTCTGCGCCGACGCGTGCCCCATGACCGTCTGAACGTACTTGATGCTCAGGCCGTTGTGGATGAGGGCGCTGGCGAAGGTGTGCCGCAAGTCGTGCAGCGTGAGGTCCGGCAGTGTCGCACGCGTGCGGGTCGGCACGAGTATGTCGCGGTTCCAGTCCGATGCGTGGACGGGTCGACCCGAGGGTGTCGGGAACACGAGGTCGAGTTCGCTGCGTGGGCAGCTCGTCCTGTGGTTGGCCAGCGCGGCGAGCAGCATGGGGCCGGCGTCTATCTCGCGCAGAGCCGAGGCGGACTTGGGTGCGACGAGCCGGCCGTCTTGGAGCTGATGGCGGACGCGGATGCGGCGTCGGGTCCACAGAACGTCGGCCCAAGTGAGTCCGAACAGCTCGCCGCGTCGCAGTCCGCACGTGACCGCGACGAGGAAGGCCGGCCGCCAGTAGTCCGGTGCCGCATCGAGGAGTGCCGCGACCTGGCTCGGTTCGAGGACGCGCAGCTCGCCTCGCTTCTGCGCGCGCGGGATGGCGCTGAGCTCGATGGCGGGCGAGGCGGTGATGTATCCCCACGCGACCGCGCGGCGGAACAGCTGGCGCAGTCGTGTCGCGGTCTTGCGCACCGTGGCCGGGGCGTGGCAGCGCCCGAAGTCGGCGAGGAACAGGTCGAGTTCCTCGGTGGTGATTGCGTTCATGGGCCGGTTGCCGAAGTGGGCCGTGATGTGGCGGCAAGTGTTGTGGTAGTCGTCGAGGGTCGACGTGCGCACGCCGAGCGTCGGCAGCCAGCGTTCGATGAAGTCGAGAAGTCCGATGCGCTTGGGGACGACGAACTGGCCGAGGTCGAGCGCCCGTTTGGCTTCCCGTTCGCGCAGCTCGGCATCCTTCTTCAGGTCGTATGTGCCGAGCCACACCTGGCGGCCGAGCGCGGGGTCGTAGATGCGCGCTCCCCAACGGCCGTTGCGCCTAATCGCCATCGGTACCGACCTCCTCCGCCTGCTGCGCGAGCACGAGCTTGGCGACGAGTTGCTGGATGAGTCTGCGGTGGGCGGCGGTGAGCTTCGACCAGCCGGGGAGGGGCTCCGCGGGCTGGAAGTCCTCGACGCCTGCCAGGGTTGCCATGCGGGTCGCCCAGGAAGTGACGCCGGAGTCTGGAGAGAGGAGCGCGAGGAATTCGGCGTAGAGCTCTGCAGGCAGGTGCTCGCGGATTGCATCGATGAGTCGTTGGATGCGCAGGCCCTTGGCGAAGTCGGCGGCTGTGAGTGTGCCGGTGAGGATGGCGACGTCCATGTCATCGAGCCCGAGACAGTGCGCGAGACGGACCTGCAGCTCGGCTGACGGGGTGCGGCCGCCTTCGACCTGGGTCAGGTACGGGCGAGTGATACCCGCAGCGCGAGCAAGCTCGCCTTGGGTCAAGCCCTTCTCCTCCCTGAGCCGACCGAGGCGCTGACCGAACGGCTGGCCTTGCAGCGCTTCGAGCTGCGGGAGGAGCGCCTCGATGGCCTGCATCTGTTCTTCGTCCATGGCGGCCTCCTCGGGATGTGTTAACTGCGAGATTACACGCTACTGTTGCACACGGCAAGCGGAGAGTGAACCATGCGGACAAGCACCGGGCGAGAGGAGGTGACGAGGAGTGCAAGGGACTTCGGAACACGTGGAACGGCTGTTGACGGTGGCCGAGATGGCGGAGCGCCTGAGCGTGAAGGCGAGCTGGCTGTACGGCAAGGTCGCGTGCGGGGGCATCCCGCACGTCAAGGTCGGGCGCTACGTGCGGTTCGACGCGGCGGAGGTGCTCGCATGGCTCCGGGAGCATGGCGGGCAGTAGACGCGCGGACGGTCGCCGGCCGGATGCGGGGTCGTCTGGGGCGCGGAGGCGTCCCGGCGGCCCGCGCCGGCCGGCCCCGACGGGCGCTGCGCCGGCACCGGGGCGGGGCGAGAATCGCCCCGCCCCTAGCCTTGTAGTTGCATCGTTTCTCGGGAGGGACGGTGAATGGGTCGACCCTGTCACGGGTGAGATTCTGAAGCCCCCCGTCAGAGTCACCGCCATTGAGTACCCGGATGGAGGCGGGGAGCTCTGCGGTGTGGTGTGCGGGCCTTGGCCGCGGGCGAGCGACTCGGCGGAGATGGAGCAGCGACGCCGAGACGCTGACGAGGCTGCGTACGGTCTCGAACGAGCAGCAGAGCTCGCTGAAGAACGTCGGGAGGAGCGGGCGGCCCACAGTCAGGACGCCTGCGCGAGACGGGCGCGCACGAGAGTGCGGCGGCTGTGCCGGTGGTATGGATTGCGCCTCATGGTCACACTGACCTTCCCTGGCGAAGGCGTGCATGACTACGACCGGGCGCTACGCTTCGTTCAGGACTTCCTGCATGACCATGGGCACAAGGTCCACCACGGACAGGCGTGGATTGCCGTGCCAGAGCTGCATCCAGGAGGCCATGGATGGCACTGGCACATTCTCGTGCCGGCGGGGTTCTCGAAGGATGAACTTTCGATTCTGAGGGTGGGTTGGACTGCCTTCCTGCGCCGTCGCGCGATGCCCCCGAGCGGTGGCGCGAGGTTCGTTCGGGTGGACCTGAAGCTGTGGGGAAGCGTTGAGAGGGCTGCGACCTACGCGGCCAAGTACGCCGGAAAGACATTCGACGGCGATGGCCGTGGGAAGGGCCGAAAGCGCTACCTCGTGGCACGCGGATTGGAGGTCGCCATTGCGCGAGGCGGGGCTGGTTGTCTGCAGGAGGTGCGGGACGCGATGGGGCTACTTGAGGTCGACGTGGCGTTCGAGTCGAAGGATGAGCCAGGGTGGAGAGGTCCACCGGTTGTGTGGTGTGCGTGGAGGAGCTGAAACGAGCGCGCGCGCGCGCCGCATGTTGCGGAGCTGGAGTTCTTCGGATGACAGTAGTCGCGGACGGGTAGTACTAGATATGATACTGTGCGTATTCCGGAGTGTTCGGGTGAGCTGGGAGGTTGCGTAGGGTGACCCCTGCGTCTGACAAGGCGGCATACGCGCGGCTGCTCAAGGGTCTCCCGATGAAGGAGAAGGACTTGTGGGCGGCGCTAGGCTACGCAGGCAAGTTCTCGTGGGGTGAGACGCGCAAGGGCCACTTCGTGGTCCGAAGGGAGGGTACGCAGTTCCCGGCGAGTCTGGCTGTGGGACACGACGGTGAGGTCAAGCGCTGCTACGTCAGGAACTTGTGTAGGCATTTCGGCCTGGAGGAAGAGTGATGAGTGCTGGTCGTGCGGGTGCTGTGCGCGAGGAGGCAACGGCCATGAGGACCGCAAGGAAGAAGAGGCACCATTCATTGGACGAGTACGTGGTGGAGGTGGAGAAGGGCGACGACGGGGAGTACGTTCTCACCGTTCCGCTGCTGCCAGGCTGCATGGCGGCGGCCCACGCGCTGGATGAGGCTTACGAGGAGCTGAAGCTTGCCTTCCAGGACTGGGCAGACGACGTGGAGGCGCACGGAGGAGCGATGCCCCGGCCCACGAGGGATGCCGAGTACAGCGGGCGCACCGTCTTGCGGATGCCGAGGGGTCTCCATGCGAGGGTTGCGCGAGAAGCTGAACGCGAAGGGGTTAGTCTCAACAGCTTGCTGGTGTCGTACGTGTCGCATGGGCTGGGGTCGGCGGAGTCGGGAGGCTGGACGCAGCTGCAGCTCGACGTGTTGAAGAGGGTCATGTCTGACCTGCGCTCGGAGAAGATGGAGACAGGGCAGCCCGAGGGCTACTCGCCCGATTGGCGCGTCGACCTCGCGGGGGTGTCAGCTCCCGAATTCACCTCGGAGCATATCGTGTGGTACGAGTTGCGGTCGCAAGCGCAGTATCGGATGCCACCGAGTGGAGCCCGAGAGAAGGTGACCAGCTGTGCCGAAACGAAGTGCTGAGACAAGAAGCAGAGAGGCATACGAGAAGCTGGCGGGGAACATGACGCTGGTGGGAGTCTTTCTGGGCGGGGTCACCCTAGACGTGTGTCGTGAGGCATTTCCGGAGAATGCAGAGGCGAGGGCGTCGCACAAGGTGCGAGGCAAGACGGAAGTCGATGGGATGAGCGGGTACCTTCGCGCAGTGTGCTCATTCAGCCTGAGCTCGCGGGCGCAGGGTCAGCGGAAGCCCTACCAGAAGACGCAGGCCTGCTTCGACGTCGTGTTCGATGCGGAGTCCGGTGAGCTGAGTCAGGAGATGGCGGCGATGCTGGGAAGGGACGCGGTCCAGGTCTGCTGGCCGTACCTGCGGGAGTTGGTAGACACGCTGAGCTTTCGTGCAGCTGTGCCAATCCCCACACTGCCGTTCCTGACGGACGAGGTACTTGAGAGCGTTCTGTCGGAGCAGAAGGCTAGCCGGTCGGACGGGTAGGCGACCCAATTCCGCTACCGCATTGCTACCGGGAGTAGCGCGACGAGCGTCGAACCAGCGCTAGGCAGCGAGAACGAACCCGCAGCTAGATGGCATAGGAGCGACTGAGCGAGAACGGCTCGGGCGACTTAGGAAACCTGTGCTCTATCCCCTGAGCTACGAGGGCGCCGCGACAGTATAGCGCGCGATGCACGCTGCGCCGACCCGCGGGCGGAGGTGTACAAATCTCTCACCGAGTGGTAGATATGTGCTACATCGTGTGAGCACATTCCCACCTCGGAGGACTCATGCTCCTCGAACGCAACGCCACCGATGAGGTGCTCCAGGCACTCGAGTGGTCCCCTGTCGTCCTCATCGAGGGGCCGCGGCAGGCCGGCAAGTCCGTGCTCGTGCGCGAGCTGGTCGGGGCCGTGCGCCCCGCTGCCTATGTGACGCTCGACGACGCGGTCGTTCTGGCCTCGGCGCGTGAAGACCCGCAGGGGTTCGTGTTCACGCTCGCTGATCCCGTGGTGATCGACGAGATCCAACGTGCGCCCGAGCTCTCGCTCCCCATCAAGCTCAGCGTCGATGAGGACCGCCGTCCGGGCCGGTTCACCCTGACGGGTTCCGCGAACGTGCTCCTGCTGCCGGCGTTGTCGGACGCATTGGTGGGCAGGATGCGCGTCGTGACGCTGTGGCCCTTGTCGCAAGGCGAGATCGAGGGTGCGCGGGAGCGCTTCGTCGATGCGGTGTTCGCCGACGGGCCGCTCGCGAGGTTCACCGGCGCCGAGACTCGGCGAGGTATCGCCGAGCGGGTCGTCCGTGGAGGGTTCCCGGAGGCGGTCTCGCTGCCCGCAGGCGAGCCGCGTGACGGATGGATGAGGAGCTACCTGACCACGCTGCTCGAGCGTGACGTGAGGGAGCTCGCGGCCGTCGGCGAGCGAGTCGCGCTCCCGCGTCTCCTGCGCCTGCTCGCTGCGCGCAGCGGCATGCTGCTCAACGTCGCGGACCTGGCGCGCTCGACCGGGATCGCCCGTGCCACGCTCGACCGCTACCTCGCGCTGTTCACGCGCACCTTCACGGTGCGCCTCATCCCGTCATGGTCGGGCGACGCGGGGCGTCGGCTCATGAAGTCCCCCAAGGTGCTGTTCGTCGACAGCGGCCTCGCCGCGCATCTCGTCGGGCTCGACGCCGCCAGGCTGCTCGACGACCCGGACCGCCTCGGCCCGATGCTCGAGACCTTCGTGGGCGGCGAGCTGATGAAGCAGGTCGCCGCGGCAGACGAGTCGGCCGACCTGATGCACTATCGGGACAGCCGCGGTGGCGAGGTCGACTGGGTCCTCGAGGACCGGCGGGGGCGGTTGGTCGGCATCGAAGTGAAGTCGACCTCGGCGCCGTCCGCGCGCGACTTCAAGGGCCTCCGCTCGTTCGCGGCGAACGTGGGCCGGCGGTTCCATCGCGGCATGGTGCTACACACGGGCACGACCGCGGCGCCGATGGGCGACGGGATGTGGGCGTTGCCGATCGACGCGCTGTGGCGGCTCGGGCAGGCATAGCGCCAGCGGCCCTGCACCCACTCGTGTCGCCGCGCCCCTCGCGGGGAACCTTCTCCCTCGGATGATCACCGTCACCGGGGGGTGTCGAGCCATGCGGGTCTCACGTCTTCGCATCACGTTCGCGATCGTCACGACGGTCGTGCTCCTCGCGTCGACCTCGACGGCGATGGCGGTGACCGGCACCGTGCAGGGTCACGTCACCGACACCCACACCGGCGCGCCGATCTCCGGGATCTCGGTGACCGTGTGGCAGCGCCCGAGCGGCAGCTGGATGATCGCCGGGTCGGGGTCGACCAACGCGTCGGGCGACTACACGATCGCGGGCGTCAACGCCGCCGGCAGCCGGGTCGCGTTCTGGGATTCCTCGGGCCGTTACGCCGGCAAGGGCTGGCGCTACGGCTACTACTACTTCGACTCACGTAGCGAGACGCTGACGGTCGTCGCCGGCACGGTCACCGCGAACGCGACGATGTCGCCGGCGGCGCACGTGCGGATGCGCCTCGTGACCGAGGCGACCGGCGGTCCCATCGCCGGGGTCATGGCCGACGCGCAGGACGTCTCGGCCAACGTCGGGATCGGCTCGATGACCGGCTCGGACGGCTGGGCCACCGCGCACTGGCGCGCGGACCTGTACCGGCTCTACGGCTTCGACAACGACACCGCGTTCGAGACCAACCCCCCGCGCCCGTGGACGAACTCGTGGGGCGACTGCGACGTGCACCTCGCCGAGAACACCACGACGACGGTGACGATCCCGCTCCGGCACCTCGCGAGCGTCTACCACGACGTCGTGCGCGAGTCGGGTGCGAGCCGCTACGACACGGCGGTCCAGATGGCCAAGGAGTCGTTCCCGCCCGACCTGTGGGGCTCGTGGAAGAACGTGACCGACGTCATCGTCGCGAGCGGCGAGGATGCTGCGGTCGTGGACGCGCTGTCCGCATCCGGGCTCGCCGGGGCCTACAACGCCCCGCTCCTGCTCGTGCGGAAGGACTCCGTCCCCTCGGTCGTATCGAACGCGATCGGCGTGATGCCGGACGGCGTGAAGATCCATATCGTGGGCGGGACCGGCGCGGTGTCGGCGAGCGTGGCCGGGGACCTGGGCGACATCCCCACCGTGGGATCCGTCGACCGGTGCGCCGGAGGCACACGCTACGAGACCGCCGCCATGGTGGCGCGCTGGATGAAGACCAAGCTCGGTGGGGCGTTCCCGACGACCGCGCTCATCGCGAACGGCGCGGACGCCACGAAGTACTGGGACGCGCTCGCGCTGTCGCCGATCGCGTACGCGCGGCATTACCCGATCCTGCTCACGGCGCGGGACAGCGTGCCGGCGACCACGACGGCCGTGATGACGGCGCTGTCGCTGAGCACCCGGTACCTGGCGGGTGGCACGGCCGCGGTGTCCGACGCCACGCGCATCGCGCTCGGCGTGCCCCCGGGTAACCGGCTTGCGGGCACGTCGCGCTACGGAACTGCGGTCGCGATCGCGCAGCGCGCGCAGAGCAACGCGTGGCTCGGCTACTCGCAGCCCGGCGTCGCGGCGTCCATCCCCGACGCGCTCGCTGCGGGACCCATGCTGGGCAGGAAGGCGAGCCCGCTGCTGCTGACCGGTAACGGCGCCACGACGATGAACGCCGAGACGAACGCGCTGATCACGAGCGCGCCGTTCGAGGCAGCCATGCAGTGGGGCTTCGTGTGCGGCGGGACCGGCCCGGTCCCGGAGGCGCCGCGCTTGGCGTGGATGGCGTCGCAGAACTAGGCGCGGCGCGCGCGCCGAAGCGCCGGCTCAGTCCGAGAAGTCGCAGTTCTTCGTCACGGTGCCGGTCAGGCCCGTGTCGTCGGTCACGGTGAGGCGCACCCACACCGGCAGGACGTCACCGCCCGAGCTGCCGTCCCACGTCTTGTCCACGGTCTTGCCGGACAGGGTCTCCTCGGTGGTCCCGTAGCTGACCGTCCAGGTGTAGGTCGTAATGGTGCCGTCATCGGTCGACGCGCCCGCGTCGAGCACGAGCCGCCAGTGCGCGACGTCGGTGAACCACACCGTGTCGGCCATGGTGAACGCGGCGGTCGGGGCATTCGGCGAGTCACCCGCCGGGGTGGCCGGAGTGAGCGGCACCAGCGTGTAGCCGGCGGAGGGCTTCTTGGCGGCAGGCGGTGACGTCGCGTTCGGGTTCGCCCCCTCCGCGAGCACAACGATCACGCTGACCGCAGAGCCGGCCGCCGCCACCTCGCCGCCGGCCGGCGACTGCTCGAGCACGGTGCCGGCCGCCTTGCCCTCGGCGCGCGCGTAGATCGTCTCGCCGATCGCGAGCCCGGCGGCGCGCAACGCGGTCCCGGCCTTCGCGATGTCGAGGCCCACCACGCCCGGGACCACGACGGTGGCCCCGACACTCGCGGGGGCCGCGCCGCCGCGCGCCGCGCTTCCCGGCGTCCCGGGGACGACGATCGCCTTGTCGCCGTCCGCGCCGGGGAGCAGTCCGAGGA
>VAUM01000047.1 GCA_005774595.1 Actinomycetota bacterium | reverse complement strand
CGCCACGACGCGGTCGGGCGCGACCTCGACGGACTCGATCCCGAGCAGCGCTGCGCCCACGCGCGCGAACGCGCTAGCGGTACGGGACCGGCGGGTACGGGGGCTCGGGGCAGACGGGCGCGCGGCGCGAGCCCATGAAGTACGCCATCCCGAGGGCGAACAGCACCACGCCCGCGACGATCGCCGCGTTGCGGACGGCCTTGCCCTCGAGCTGCTCGCGCACGCCCGCCTCGGCGGTGTCGCGGATGCGCAGCGCCTGGTGCTTCAGGTCATCGACGGTCAGCGGCCGCTCGGACGAGGCCTTGCCCGACGGGGGGGTCACCATCTCCGCGCTCATCGCTGCACCTTCCCGTACATCACGCCCAGCACGATACCGGAGCCCACGATCAGCACCGCGCCGAGGATCCACAGCGTCACGTCCCACCCGATGATCCTGCCGAGGAACACCAGCAGGCCGATGAGCACGAGCAGCACGCCCATGACGAACAGCGTCCCCGCGGTGGCCGCGGCCGCCACGGTCAGGCCGAGGCGCTGGAGCGGGAGCACGACCTTCTCGCGGACGGTGCTCTCGGCCTCCTGCCGCAGCCAGTCGGAGCCCATCTGCAGCAGGTCGGCCGCCTGCTCGACGATCTGCTCGTAGGCGGTGGGCGGGCGATCGCCCTTCACGCTGTCCGCGTCGGCCATCTGTCCTCGAGTCCCTCCCGGCGACGTGCGTGCCCGCAGCGGGCCGCACCACCACACAAGATACCCGAACGGGCGCACGGCGCGGCGGCACCGCGACGCCCCGGACGAGACAACGGGCCGGCTGCGCCTCTCCGCAACCGGCCCGCCGCTTCACGGGGGTCATGACGAGGGCCGCCACGCGGGCGGCCCTTCGTCACTTCACGATCCTCCACTGCACGTTGCCCGAGCCGCTGAACCCGAGCGCCTGCGCCGTGCCGGGACCGAGGTCGAACTCGTAGGAGTAGTTGTACGGGCCGCGGTCCTGCACGACGGCCACCGTCGTCTTGCCGCGGTACGAGAACTGGATCTTGGTGCCGAACTTCATCGTGCGGTGCGCGACGACCATGCTCGAAGGCGTGAGCACGCCGCCGCCGGCCATCGTGTTGCCGTAGAAGCCGGGGCCGTACCAGGTCACTCGCGAGGTGCGCCACTCGCCGGCCGCCACCGGCGCCGGCTTGGGCGCGGGCTTGCGGGGGGCGGCGGCCTTGCGTGACGCCACCGTCACGGTGCGCTTCGGCGCCGGCTTCGCGGCGGGCACGACGGTCATCGCGCGCTCGCGCACCAACGTCATCGCGGCGACACGCCTGCCGGGCAGCTGCTCGCAGACGCTGAACTTCTCGGAGGCGGTGAGCGAGAACGGCGGTGCGGTGCGCACTGCGCCCAGGCCCAGCGAGCCCTTCACGGCGACACGCTCCGGCGCGTTGGACGCGCCGCTCGCCGCGAAGGCGGCGGCCGTCAGGGAGAGCAGCCCGCCTGCCGCCGCGGCGACGGCGATGACGCGGGCGGTCCTGTTGCTGATACTCAAGCCTGCTACGTCCTCGAGATCGGGTCCATGACACGACGGCGGCGCAACGCGGGAGACGCCGGGAGGCGTCCTCGACAGCGGGGTGCGGATAGGATCGGTCTGCTGTCTCGCGCCGGTGCGGGAGGCCCTGTTCGTGGTTCGCCGGGAGCCGCCGTCACGCACCGATGGGGCACGACAGTATTCAGCTGGTGAGGCGTCACCTTACCACACCCGGATGCCCGGCGCCACCCCGCGACCGAACGTGTGTTCGTACGCCGAGAGCCCTCGCGGAACGGACTGCGCGGACGTCCCTCAGCGCGTCGCCGTCGCGGCCTGCGAGGCCTTCACCATCCGGTCGAGCACCCGGCCGAGGTCCTCGAGGTACTTCCCGTACGCCGCCCAGTCGCCGGCCTTCTGCGACTCCACGGCCTTCTTGTACAGAGCCGCCGCGGCCGCCGCATCGGCCGCCGGCTCGACCGTGCCCGTGGCACCCGCCGAGCCGCCCGCCTGTTCCTCGGCGCCGAACACCTTGAGCAGCGCCTTCTCGAGCGTCTCCTCCATCGCCACGGTGTCGCCGTACACCACGATGACCCGCGTGAGCTCGGGGATCGCGCTCTGCTCGGCCTGCAGGTAGAGCGGCTGCACGAACACGACCGAGTCCTCGAGCGGGACGACGAGCATGTTGCCGAAGATCGCTTTCGAGCCCGCCTGGCTCCACAGCGTGATCTGCGGCGAGACCACCGGGTCCTGGTTGATCTGCGCGGAGACCTGCTTGGGGCCCAGCACCGTCTTCTGCTTCGGGAACTGGAGCACGACACGCTCGCCGTAGTTCGCCGGGTCGGAACGCGCCGCCATCCAGCCGATCATGTTGTCGCGCACCCTCGGGGTGAACGGCATCATCATCATGAAGTCCTCGGCGGCATCGCCGGGCAGGCTCATCAGCACGTAGTAGGGCTCGGCGGGGGTGTCGGTGTTCTCACCGGGCAGCGCCCAGGAGTCCTCCTTGTTGTAGAACAGCCCCGGGTCGGTCATGTGGTAGTTCTTGTACATCTCGGCCTGGATCTTGAAGAAGTCCTCGGGATAGCGCAGGTGCGCGCGGATCTCGGCGGGCATCCGCTCCCCGGGCGTGATGAGGCCCGGGAACGCCTTCGCCCACGCATCGCGGATGGGGTCCTCGCCGACCGCGTAGAGCGTGACCGTCCCGTCGTACGCGTCGACGGTCACCTTCACCGAGTTGCGCACGTAGGTGACCTCGGGCGCGTGCGTGTACGGCTCGGCGTTGGGATACGAGTCCGACCAGGTGTAGCCGTCCACGACCCACACGATGCGGCCACCGGCGAGCACGGGATAGGGATCCGAGTCGAGCCACAGCCACGGCGCGAGCCGCCCGATCCGGTCCGTGAGCGAGCGAGCGTACAGCACGCGGGACTCGGGCGTGATGTAGCTCGAGAAGAGCATCTGCCACGAGCCGAGCCGCATCGCGAACGCGGCGCGCCGGAAGAACCCGCCGACGGGCACGCCCGCCTTGCCCGCGTAGTGCGTCGTCGCGTTCTTGTCGCCGACGGGGTAGTCGAACTCCTCGAGCCCCGTGCCGACGACCACGTAGTTGCCCTCGCCCTCGCCGAAGTAGATCTCGGGGCGCTTGACGGCCAAGCTCGCCTCGGAGGACTTGGGCGGGATGTCGCGCAGGACGAAGTCGGGGTAGCCGCGCGAGGTGGCCTCGTTGACCGGGCTCATGACGAGGCCGTAGCCGTGCGTGTAGACGAGGTGCTGGTTCACCCAGGTCTTGGCCTGCTCGGCGAGGTGCTCGACGTTCATCTCGCGGGCCGACACGAGCACCTGCCGGCGCTTCCCGCCGATGTCGTAGCGGTCCACGTCCATGTCGCCGAAGTCGTAGTACGCGCGGATCGCCTGCAGCTGCCGATACGACTGCACCACGATGTTCGGATCCCACAGACGCACGTTGGACAGCGTGGTCCGGTTCGCCGTCACGTCGGCGGCGGTGAGGTCCTCGGCGGCGGCGAACTGCCTCGTCTCGACGTCAGTCAGCCCGAACGCCTCGCGCGTCGACGCGATGTTGCGCACGATGTAGGGGGCCTCGGCGGCCGCCTCGTTGGGCGCGACTTTGAGCTGCTGGACGAGCGCCGGGTACAACCCGCCGATGAGGATGCCCGCCGCGATCCACACGCCGAGCGCGACGATCGGCAGGCGCCAGCCCTTGAGCGTCACGTTCGCGACGAGCGCGAGCGCGGTGAGCGCCGCGATAACGATGAGGATGCGGTACGCGGGCAGCTGCGCATGGACGTCGGTGTACGACGCGCCGGTGACCTGGCCGCGCGGCGAGAACGACAGCTCGTAGATGCGCAGCCAGTAGTCGAACGCCTTGCTCGCGACGATGAGCCCGAGCAGGAGCGAGACGTGGCCCTTGACGTGCGGCGCGAAGCCGCGCAGGCGCTCGGCCGGCCTGATCGCGCCGTCGTAGAGGTGCACCAGCACGGTGACGACGAGCGTGATGACGAACGCGGACATCATCCAGTCGGAGACGACGCGCAGGGCCGGCAGGGTGAAGACGAAGAAGCCGATGTCGCGCCCGAACTGCGGATCCGCCGCGCCGAACGGCACGGCCGACAGCGCGAGCCGGAAGCGTTCCCACTCGGATGCCATCGGCAGGCCGAACGCGAAGCCGACGACGACCGCGAGCAGGACGGCCGCCCGGTCGATCCACGGGTCGAGCGCTGCGCGCGCCGCCCGCAGCGCCGCCGCGTACGGCGGCTCGGCCTCGTCCACGAGCACCGGCGCCGCCTTCGGCGCCATCGCGCGCGCGACGCGGACGTTCGCGTAGAGCAGCGCGCCAGCGACCGCGCCGAACGCGAGCGCCGCGACGGCCTTGGTGACCAGCACCGTCCAGAAGACGTTCGCGTGCCCGAGCTCGGCGAACCACAGCGCGTCGGTCCACAGACCGGCGAGCCACGTGAGCACGGGCAGCACGACCGCGAACAACGCTCCCGCCACCGCGACCGCGATCATCACGCCGGCCTGGCGGCGTCCCGGATCAGGCATGGGCCGTCCCTTTCGCTTCAGAGGAAGTCGTCGACCTCGACGTTCATGCCCGTCTGGTCGAGGCATTGCACGATCGTGCGCCCCTCGGCCGCACGGAGGTCGGACAGGTCGACATCGAACGGCTCGACCATCGCGCTGCCCGGGTCGGCGATGACGCGCACGTTCGGGCGCAGCACGTCGGCCTCGCTGGGGCCGAGCACGATGGCGGTCGAGTCGTCGGACAGCCGCACCACGGACCGCGGCGGGTAGACGCCCATCAGCGTGATGAACAGACGCACGAGCGTCGGGTCGAACGCCGAGCCCGAGTTCTTCGCCAGCAGCGACATCCCCTCGTCCTGCAGCCGGGCGGCCGAGTACGACCGGCGCGACGTCATCGCGTCGTAGGCGTCGGCCACCGACACGATGCGGCTCGCGAGGTGCTGGCGCCGCGGCGGCACGCGCGTCGGGTAGCCCGTCAGGTCGTAGCGCATGTGGTGCTCGAGGATGACCACGACCGCCGACTTGTCGAGGCCGGGCATGCCCGCGGCGGTCTCCGCCCCGAAGACCGGATGCTGCCGGACGAGCGCCCACTCCTCGCTGGTGAGCGAGCCGGGCTTGTTGAGGATGCCGAGGTCGATCGAGAGCTTGCCGATGTCGTGCATGAGCGCGCCGACGCCGAGCGACGACAGGAAGCGGTAGTCGCTCGTCACCTGCGAACCGAGCGCCAGCGACAGGATCGCCACGTTGGCCGAATGGAAGAACGTGTACTCGTCGTAGTTCTTCAGGCCCGTGAGCTCGAGCATCGCGTAGCGGTTGGTGAGCACGTTGTCGACGAGCGAGCGCACGACGCCCTTGACTTGGCCCGCCGAGACCGCCTTGTTCGTGCGGATGACGCGGTCCAGCTCGCGCAGCAGCTCGATGGCGCCGCCGTACGCTTCCTTCGCGAGCTCCTTGTCCTCGACCTGCTCGGTCTCCCGGTGCTGCTCGATGACGGTGACCGCCCCGACGAGCACGTGCGGGATGTTCGCGGCCGCAGCCATCGCCTCGATGCCGCCGGCCGCCTTGACCTCGGCGTAGTCGGAGCCCAGCACCGGCATCGCGCGGACGAGCTCGGCCTGGGTCAGGCCCCGCGCGAAGGTGATCGAGCCGGCGCCGAGCGACGCCATGTCCCGGATGAGCTGGTCGAACAGCACGCTGTCCTCAGGCAGGAAGCGCTCGCCGAGGAACACCTCGCCCTCGAAGAACGCGATGGGCACGTCCACGCCCTCGCCGTGGTAGCGCGTGACGACCTCGAACAGGCTGCGCACGGCCTCGGCGAGCGCCGGGTGCTGAGCGGGGTAGAAGCGCGCCCCGCGACGCAACGCGTACAGGCGCGTGAGCAGCTCGCGCACGCGCTCGATCTGCTTGCCCGAGAACGTGACCGAGAACGGGTTCGCCGCGGCGTCGGGCATCTGGACGGCGTCGAGCGGCGTGCCGCCCATCGTCTCGGAGCTCGGCTGCTGCGCCGCGGACGCCGGCGGGGCGGCGGGCGGCACCGGAGCCGGCTCCGCGAGTTCGGGCTCGGCGGGCGCGGGCTCGGGTTCCGCGGGCTCGGGCTCCGCGGACTCGGGCTCGGGCTCGATGTCGTGCAGGGACGGCGGCTCGGCGGGCTCGGCGGGTGCGGACGGCACGGCCGCGGCGCCGGTCGCCGTCGGGTACAGCTCCTCGAACTGCGCGACGTCCGCTGGCGACGCCTCGGCGTCCTCCGCCTCGGCCCCCTCGCCATCCGCGGACGACAGCAGGTCCTCGCCCAGCCCGGACCAGTCCTCGACCGGCGGGATGTCGCGCTCGCCGGGCTCCCAGACGCCGGGTTGCCAGACGCCGTCCTCCGGCGGCAGGCCGTCGTCGCGATCGTCGTCGCTCACTTAAGACCCACCTCCCGCCCTCGCCCGGAGCCGGACCTGCGCGATCGCGGTCTCGGCCGCGGCCACGACCTCCTTGGGCTCGCCGCGGCGCAGCAGGCCCTTCTTCTCAGTGATCTGCTCGAGCGCCGCCAGGCTCGACGCCGGCGCGATGCGCCCGAGCGCCTCGATCGCCTCGACCCGAGGCCCGACCTCGCGGTTCCCGCGGCCCTCGCCCCGCGCCACCATCTCGAGCGTCGGGATCGACGAGCGCAGTGCGAGCAGCCCGATGTAGCGCGCCGCGAGCGTCGCGTTCGCGGGGTCGTCGTCGGACAGCGCGGCGCCGAGCATCTGCTCGGCGCGCAGGTCCTTGATGCTCGCGACGCTGCGGATGGTCTCGCGGCGGACGCGCGGGTCGACGTGGCGCAGCGTGCGCTCGAGCGCGGGGAGCGCCTCCGTGCTGCGCGTGTTGCCGAGGATGCTCACCACGTTGCGCACGAAGTACCAGCGGCGGTCCTGCACGTGGTCCGTCAGGGCCTCGATGAAGCCGGGCGCGAGGCCCGAGATCAGGTCGACCATCGCCTTGCGCGCCTGCATGTCCTGCTCCTCGGCGAGCAGCTCGAGCAACGGGTCGATCGCCACGCCGCCGAGCAGTTCGAGCAGGCGGCGGCAGGCCAAGTGCTCCCGGCTGCCGGCCGGGAACAGGTGCATCGCGCGGTTGATCGCGCGCATCTGGTCCGCGCGCGCGAGCGAGGTGACCGCGTTCTTGATGCGGCGGCGCTGGGCGGTCGAGAGGCGCCGGTCCTTCTCGGCCTCGGTGAGGGCCGCGGCGGCGTCGGCGGCGGCCTCGTACTCGTCGCGCTCGAGCAGGAGGCCGAGGTTGTCCTCGACCATCGACATGACGGTGGCGAACGGCTCGGGACGGACGTCGAGCGTCACCAGGGTCACGAGCGACCCCATGACGTCCGCGTCGGTGACGCCGAGGCGGGCCTCCTCCCGCAGCATGTCGACATGGGGGTCTTCGCTCAGGTGCGTGCCGGGGGCCGGCGCGAGGTTGATGAGCTTCACCACGCTGTCGACCGGCGTCTCCTCGTCGGTCTTCGGACGCTCGCGGACGACGAGCCGCGACGGCGCCGCGTTCTCGAGCACGGCCCCGGCGGTCCCGCCGTCCACACCCGCCGCCTCCATCGCCAGGCCCGCGGCCTCGATGACCTCGTCACGGCCGGCCAGCGAGATGAGCGCGAGGTTGCGGATGGCGCGCGAGACGCCCTCGACGGACGCCTCGCCCTCCGCGAGCCCCTCGACGAGAATCTCGCAGATCTCCTCGACCTTCATCTGTCGCACCACGGCGGCGAGTGCGTCGTCCTGGCGCGCGTCGGCGAGCAGCCGGTCGCGCAGGAGGTTGCGCCGCAGCTCCGGCTCAAGGCCCAGCAGCGCCTCGGCGATGCCGCGGTAGAGCTCGGGCTGGTCGCCGGGCAGCTCGTTCTTGACGAGGTGGGCGATGGACGCGAGGTGGCTCTCGACCTCGGACTCGGCGGGCCGCGTACCGCGGCCGGCGAGCGTCTCGACGAAGTAGCCGCGCAGCAGGCCCGGGTCACGCAGCACGCGCACGAGCATGCGCTGGTCCCGGGCGCGGCCGCCGAACGCGCCGGCGAGGATCTCGTCGATGCGCTGGGTGTCGGGCGGCCACGGCTCGCCGGCGAACTCGCCCTCGGCGCCTTCCGGCGCATCGGCGTCGACGATCTTGGTCGAGACCTCGGAGACCGTGACCGCGTCGACCTCGCGCTCCCACAGCTGGGACTCGAAGCCGCCGGCTCCGAGCAGCTCCGCCGGCGTCATCTTGAGGATCTCGAAGAAGCCGAGCACGTCCTTCTCGGCGACGCCGGCGTGGAAGCGCACCTCGGAGACGTTGCGGTTGTACAGCTCCATCGCGAAGCCGGCGTACGCGGCCTGACCGGCGAAGATCGGCAGCCCCTCGAAGAGCAGGCCGTCCTTGGTGACCTGCAGCCGCGCCTCGCCGCGCTCCTCGAAGATGGACTTCAGCGTGCCGAGGAGGGCCGCGGCACTCTCGCGCGGGATGGCGCTCGTCGTCGGGTAGAGGCCCACGGCCTTGTGGGTCACGACGAGCTGCTTCACGAGGCGTTCGACGACCTCGGGAGCGCGGGGTGCCTCTTCGCGTGCAGCAGACAAGCGGGCCCATCCCTCCGGCGGCGCGCCGCGGCCGGCGACGCCGTCCCACTGAGCCGAGCAGGAGGATTATACAGGCAGGTGGCAGCGGATGTCCGCAGGTATGCGGGCGGGACATCTCGCCGCGCGCCCCGTGCTACCATCGCGCCCGATGAGCGACTCCGGCCCCAGCCTGCTGCTCGCGTCCGCCTCGCCGAGGCGCCGACGCCTGCTCGCGTGGCTCGGTCTGCCGTATGAGTGCGCCTCCTTCGACACCCCCGAGGACCTCGCGACCCCCGCTGCGGACCCGCAGGAACTCGCGTGCCTGCTCGCCGCCGAGAAGGCCGTCGCGGCGCGCGGCGCCGGACTCGGCCCCGCCGGCGCCACCGTGCTCGGGTTCGACACGATCGTCGTGCTCGACGGCGACGTGCTCGGCAAGCCGGCGGACACGGGCGACGCATGGCGGATGCTCCGCGCGCTGTCCGGCCGCACGCACGAGGTCGTCACCGGCTGCGCGGTGCTGCTCGCAGGCGACCTGGAGCCGCGCACGTTCGCCGTCACCACGCGAGTGCTCATGCGCGAGCTCGACGACGACGCTATCCGCGCTTGGATGGCCCGGGGCGAATACCTGGGCTGCGCCGGCGCGTACAACATCGAGGGACAGGTCGCCGAGGTCACCGGCGACGAGTGCTACCAGAACGTAGCCGGGCTGCCCCTGTGCCACCTGCGCGCGGAGCTCGCAGCGCTGGGTATCGCGAGCGCCTCGCCGGTGGCCGCGTGCGACGCCGCGCTCGGGCGCTCGTGCACGCTCGGGCCGCGCGTGACGGGCGTGTGAGCGAGCTTCGGGCACCCGCGCGGCCAGGCCTCATCCGTAGTACCGCTTGCC
>VAUM01000046.1 GCA_005774595.1 Actinomycetota bacterium | reverse complement strand
GTTCCAAGCGGACCTCGCGCAGCCGGCGGAAGTAGCCGCGCGCGAGGTCCGCTTGGAACGGGAAGCGGTTGAACGAGCAGTACGGGCACAGCCGCGTGCAGAACGGCACGTGCGCGTAGAGCAGACGCGCCTGGTCGTCCGCGACGCGGGGCAGCGAGGGACGATCGTACGGCGCCAGCGCGAGCGTGCGGGCGCCCTGACGGCGCATGACGCCTGTAAGGATGCGTTCGGCGAGCATGGCTTCCGCCTACGCGCCCCCGCCCATCGCCTTGAGCCCGATGTCCGAACGCATGAACATCCCCTCGAACGCGATACGCGACGCCGCCTCGTACGCGCGCTCGCGCGCCTCGGTGATCGTGGGCGCCACCGCTGTCACGTTGAGCACGCGCCCGCCGTTCGTCACCAGCGCACCGTCCTCGCGCAGCGTGGTGCCCGCGTGGAACACCGTGACGCCGGGGACCGCTTCCGCCTCGGCGATGCCGGTGATGACCTTGCCCTTCGCGTAGTCGCCAGGATAGCCGCCGCTGGCGAGCACGACCGAGACGGCTGCCGCGTCGAGCCACTCGACATCGACATCGGCGAGGCGCTCCTCGGCTACGGCGAGCATCACGTCGAGCAGGTCGGTGGCGAGCAGCGGGAGCACGACCTGGGTCTCCGGGTCGCCGAAGCGCGCGTTGTACTCGAGGACCTTGGGGCCCTGCTGCGTGAGCATGAAGCCGCCGTAGAGCACGCCGCGGTACGGCACGCCGTCGGCGGCCAGCCCGGCGACGGTGCGCTCGAGGTCCCCGCGCATCCGGGCGAGCGTGGCGTCGTCGACCGCGGGCACCGGCGAGTAGACGCCCATGCCGCCGGTGTTCGGGCCCATGTCGTCATCGAACGCACGCTTGTGGTCCTGGGCGGGCACCATCGGCACGACGGTGACGCCGTCGGTGAACGCGAGCAGCGAACACTCCGGGCCCTCGAGGTACTCCTCGATCAGCACGCGGCGACCCGCCTCACCGAACCTTCCCGAGAAGCACTCGCGCACGGCCATGACAGCGTCGGGCAGCTCCATCGCGACCGTGACGCCCTTGCCCGAGGCCAGCCCGTCGGCTTTCACGACCACGGGCGTGCCGGTCTCAGCGAGATACTCGAGCGCGGAGCGCTCGTCGGTGAACGACGCGGCCAGCGCCGTGGGGATGCCGTGGCGGCTCATCACGTCCTTCGCGTAGTCCTTCGACCCCTCGAGACGCGCCGCGGCGGCCGACGGACCGAAGGCGCGGATCCCGCGGGCGGTCAGCGCGTCGGCGACGCCGGCGACGAGCGGCGCCTCCGGGCCGATCACGACGAGGTCGAAGCCGGCCTCGGCCGCGAACGCCGCGACGCCTTCCGGCTCCTCGATGTCGAGCGCCACGTTGCGCGCGTCGGCGGCGGTGCCACCGTTGCCCGGCGCGCAGACGACCTCGGGCGCGTGCGCGGACGAGATGAGCGAGCGGACGATGGCGTGCTCGCGGCCGCCGGAACCCAGGACGAGTACTCGCATGGCCTCAAGACCCCTCGGCGCAGGATGACGGGACTTCACGCCCCGCACACGAGCGGAGCACGGAGATTGTAGCCGAAGGGGGCGCGGTCGCCGGACGCTCTCGGTCCCGAGACGCTCTCAGTCCCCTAGGGCCGCCGCTCCCAGCGGCGCATGATCGTCTGCTCGCGCTCCGGCCCGACCGCAACGATCGAGACCGGCACCTCGGCGAGGTCCTCGAGCAGCATGATGTAGTCGCGCGCCTCCTTCGGCAGCTCCTCGAAGCTGCGGCACCCGGTGATGTCCGCGTTCCAGCCCGGCACTTCCTCGTACACCGGCTGGGCGTGATGGAAGACCGTCTGGTGGCACGGCAGGTTGTCGTAGCGCTTGCCCTCGTAGCGGTAGGCGACGCAGACCTTGATCGTCTCGAGGTCCGACAGCACGTCGAGCTTCGTGATGACGAGGTCGGTTATCCCCGAGACCTGCACCGCGTAGCGGATGATGACGGCGTCGTACCAGCCGCAGCGGCGCTGGCGGCCGGTGGTGGTGCCGTACTCGCCGCCGACCTTCGTCAGGTGCTCGCCGATGCTGCCAGGCTCCGAGGGCAGCTCGGTCGGGAACGGACCCGAGCCCACGCGCGTGATGTAGGCCTTCGCGATGCCGAGCACGCGGTCCACACGCTTCGGGCCCACGCCCGCGCCCGTGCACGCGCCGCCCGCCGTCGGCGAGGAAGACGTGACGAACGGGTAGGTCCCGTGGTCGAGGTCGAGCAGGGTGCCCTGCGCGCCTTCGAAGAAGACCCACTGTTCGGCGTCGAGCGCCTTGTTGATGACGAACGACGTGTCGGCGATGTGCGGCTTGATGCGCTCGGCGTAGGCGAGGTACTCGTCGGCGATCTGGTCGACCGTGTAGGTCGGCAGGCCATAGAGCTTCTCGAGCAGGTCGTTCTTCTCGTGGAGCGCCGCCTCGACCTTCTTGCGGAAGATGTGCTCGTCGGTGAGATCCTGGATGCGCAGGCCCATGCGCGAGGCCTTGTCCATGTACGCCGGGCCGATGCCGCGCCGCGTCGTCCCGATCTCGAGCTTGCCGAGGCGGCGCTCGCTCGCACCATCGAGGTCGCGGTGGTACGGCATGATGAGGTGCGCGTTGCAGCTGATGAGCAGACGGTGGGTCGACAGGCCGTCGGCCTCGATCGAGTCCATCTCCTCGAGCAGCACCTTCGGGTCGATGACGCACCCGTTGCCGATGACCGGCGTGATGTGCGGATACATGATCCCGGACGGGATGAGGTGCAGCTTGAGCGTGCGCCCGCCGTGGATGACGGTGTGCCCCGCGTTGTTGCCTCCCTGGAAGCGCACGACGTAGTCGAAGTCGTCCGCCAGCAGGTCGGTGATCTTGCCCTTGCCCTCGTCGCCCCACTGGGCGCCGACCAGCACGATGCCGGCCATGGGCTGCTCCTGACGTGTGCTCGGCCCCGCGGACACCCTAGCCGCTCCCGGGCCGGGCGCGGCGCCCTTCCGGGAGCGGCGCGCTCGTGCGCCCGCACTGGGGGCGGGCGCAGGCGATAGTATGCCCGAGAAGGGCGGTCGGGCGCTACCGGAGAGCCAGGCGCCGCTACCTGCCGAGCCGCTTCGCCGCCGCGCGCGCGGCCACGAGCCCGCTCGCGGACGACTGCACGAGCCCGCGCGTGACGCCGGCCCCGTCACCGATCGCGTACAGCCCCTCGACCTTCGTCATGAGGTCCGCGTCCAGCTCGAGCCGCGACGAATAGAACTTCACCTCGATGCCGTAGAGCAGCGTGCCGGGCGCCGCGACGCCGGGCGCGAGCTTGTCGAGGTGCCCGAGGAACTCGAGGACGTCGACGAGGTGCCGGTACGGCAGGACGAAGGCCAGGTCCCCGGGCGTGGCGCCGCGCAGGGTCGGCGTGACAGGCGACTCCGCGAGGCGCTTGGCGGTCGAGCGCCGGCCGGCGTGCAGGTCGCCGAGGCGCTGGACGATGATGCCCTCGCCGAGCAGGTTGGCCAGCCGCGCGATCGACTCGCCGTACGTGATGGGCTCGTCGAACGGCTCGGTGAACTCCTGGCTGACCAACACGGCGAAGTTGGTGTTCTCGGTGCGCTCGTCGGCGTACGAGTGGCCGTTGACGGTGACGATGTCGCCGTAGCTCTCTGTGGAGACCTCGCCGTACGGGTTCATGCAGAACGTGCGCACGAGATCGCCGAACGCGCGCGAGTGGTAGAGCAGCTTCGCTTCGTAGAGGTGGTCGGTGAGAGGCTCCATCACCGGCGCCGGGACCTCGACGCGCACGCCGATGTCGACCGCGTTGTTGACCAGGCCGATGCCGAGCGCTCTAGCCTGCGCCGCGAGCCAGTCGGCGCCCTCGCGCCCCGGCGCGGCGATGACGACCGGCGCCTCCGCCACGCTACCGTCTGCCAGCTCGACGCCTGTCACGCGGCCATCCGTGGCGACGATGCGCGCGGCGGCCGTGTCGGTGCGGACCTCGACGCCGGCGTCCTCGAGCGTGCGCCGCATGGCCGAGAGCACCGCAGGTGAGCGGTCGGTCCCGATGTGGCGGATGCGCATCGGCACGAGCTTCATCTCCGCGAGCACCGCGGCGCGCTCCAGCCGCTCGGCGGTCTCGGGATCCGGGCCGTGCACCGCCGAGTCGGCTCCGTGCTCGACCCAGATGCGGTCGGCCTCCTCGACCAGCGCGGCGAGCGCATCGTTCCCGACGTAGTCGCCGAGCCATCCGCCGACCTCTGTGGTGAGCGTGAGCTTGCCGTCGGAGAAGGCGCCGGCGCCTCCCCAGCCGGTCATGATGTCGCACGTCCGGCAGCCGACACAGTTCGTCTGGCGGGCGGGGCACTTCCGCCGCGCGATGTCGTGCCCCTTCTCGAGCACGAGCAGGCGCGCACCGCCGCCGCGCGCAAACTCCAGCGCCGCGAAGATGCCTGCGGGACCCGAGCCTACCACGATCGCGTCGTACCGGCCGGCCGTCATGTGCGCGCCCCCCTCATCGCCTCCCGTCACATACACATATTCCCTGCGGACGCGCGCTACACTCATGCTGTGGAAGGAGGCGCGCCGTGCCGGAGCCGCCGAGCGTGCGTATCTCCACGACCCCGACTCGACCGTGGCGCACGGTGGCGAAGAGGTACGTCGCCGAGCACGGCGTCGCCTTCACCGAGACCGACGTGATGCGCGACCGCGCCGGCCTGCGCGAGACGGTGGCGATGACCGGCGGACACGGCATGCCGGTGGTGGTGGTCGGGACGCGCGCGCACAGGCGCTGAAGAGCCCCTACCTGGGATCGCGCGCCAAGTCCACGAACTTCGTGTTCTCCGGGATGTACGCCACGTGCACCGTGTCGGTCGGGCCGTTGCGGTTCTTCGCGACGATGAGCTCCGCCTCGCCGAGCGGCGGGTACTTGCGGTCCTCGCCGCCATCGTCGTCCTCCGAACGGCCGTAGACGTCGCGGTGGATGAAGATGACGACGTCAGCGTCCTGTTCGATGGCGCCCGACTCCCGCAGGTCGGACAGTCGCGGACGCCCGCCGCGCGACTCCACACCGCGCGAGAGCTGCGAGAGGCACACGATCGGCACCTCGAGCTCCTTGGCGAGGATCTTCAGGCCGCGGCTGATCTCGGCGACCTCGGCCTGACGGTTCTCCACGCGGCGGGTCGTCGGCTGCATGAGCTGCAGGTAGTCGACGATGATCATGCCGCCGGGGCGGTCCTTGAGCAGCCGGCGGGCCTTCGTGCGGATCTCGAGGATGGTGGTGGCAGGGGTGTCGTCGACCTGGATGTCGCACTTGGACAGGCGGGAGAGCGCGGAGTTGATCGAGGTCCAGTCGGTGTCCTTGAGGTGGCCGGTGCGCAGGTGCTGGAGGTTGATGCGGCCCTCCGAGCAGATGACGCGCTGGACGAGCTCATCGCTCGACATCTCGAGCGAGAAGATCGCGACCGGGTTGCCGAGCAACGCCGCGTTGACCGCCATGTTCAGCGCCAGCGCCGTCTTCCCGACCGACGGGCGGGCGCCGATGATGATGAGGTTGCCCTTCTGGAACCCCGACAGCAGGCTGTCGAGCTTGTGGAAACCCGTGGCGACGCCGGTGACGTGTTCCTGGCGCTCCGCGAGCTCCTCCAGGCGCAAGAAGCCCTCCTCGAGCAGGGGCAGCAGCGGCTGGAAGGCGCCGGAGATCCTGCGCCCGGTCACGTCGAACAGCAGGCGCTCCGCCTGCTCGATCGCCTCGGAGGCATCGTCGGGTGCGTCGAAGCCGAGTTCGACGATGGCTGTGCCCGCGTCGATCAGCTGCCGCAACAGCGCCGTGCGGGAGACGATCTCGGCGTAGTGCGCGGCGTGGGCCGGGGTCGGCACGGCCATGCCGACGTCGATGAGGTAGTCCTTGCCGCCGATGCGCTCGAGGCCGTCGGTCGCCTCGAGGCGGTCGGCAACGGATACCTGGTCAACGGGTATGCCGTGGTCGTAGAGGTGCCGGATCGCCTCGAAGATCGCCTGGTGCCCGGAGCGCTGGAACTCGGCCGGCGAGGCGATCTTGGTGAGCGCGGTCTCGACGGCCTCGGTCGACATGAGCATCGACCCGAGGAGCGCCCGTTCAGCCTCGAGGTTGTGCGGCCGGATGCGCCCGGCGGGCTCACCGTCGCGGTCGTGCTCTGAGCGGGCGTCACGCGCCACGCGGCTGCCTCCTCATCGCCTCGGAACGGGCCGCCGGATGCGGCTCGACGAAGGCGGCGCGCCCATCCTAGCAACGGCCCCGGACACCGCCAACGGGCCGTCCGGCGCGTTCCACAGGACGCGCCGCACGCTGCCAGCGTTGTCCACCGTTTCCACAGATGTGCCGCGAGTTTCGCGGCGTCGTGCGCGGCCGGCACGCGCCGCGGGGCGGGCACGCCCGCCCCGCGCGCTACTGTGTCTCGGTGTCCTCCGTGGAGTGGGCGTCGGCGACCGCGTCGTCCGCGTCCTCGGTGGCGACAGCCTCCTCGGCCGGCTCTTCCACCGCAGCGGACTCATCGGCATCCGCCGGCTCCTCGGTCGCGACGTCCTCCGCCGCGATGGGCTCGCTCACGACGGGCGCGGGCGCGCCGGCACCCTCGACCACGCCGCCCTCGGGCACGACCTCGACCACGAGCTCGACCTTGACGTCCTTGTGGAGCTGGACGGTCACGGGGTGCGCGCCGAGCGTCTTGATGTGGCCGTGGGCGTCCACCTTCCGGCGATCGACCTCGACGCCGAGTTGGGCCTCGATCGCCTCGGCGACCATCTGCGCGGTCACGGAGCCGAAGAGCTTGCCCTCGTCGCCGGCCTTGGCCTCGACCGTGACGGTCTTGCCGCCGACGGACGCGGCCATCGACTCGGCGTCGGTGCGCCGCGCGGCCTCGCGCTTCTCGATGTTGTGGCGACGGGCCTCGAGCTGCTTGAGCGCACCCGAGGTGGCCTCGACCGCCATCTTCTTGGGGAACAGGTAGTTCACGGCGTAGCCGCGTGCGACCTCGACGACATCGCCCTCGCTGCCCTTGCCCTTCACTTCCTGCAACAGGATGACCTTCACGTACATCTCCTCCAGTCGGCCGCGGAGCGGGAGCGTCCCGCGTGCAGCCGGTTCGAGCGCCCCTCCGATCAGGACGCCTCTTCCGATACCTCCGGCCCGCCGTGCCTGCCGCTCTCGCGCGGCAGGCGGCGGAAGTTCATCCACATGTCCGCCAGGCCCACGACACTCACCGCGTAGGTGAGGAAGTCGGCGACGAGCAGCATCACCGACCCGATGACGCGACCCGGGCCGCCGATGCCCATCTTGCGCATCGTGGACGATGCGACGCCCATGCCCTGCACGAGGAAGGCGAGCCTCGCCGCCACGAGCAGGTTGGCACCGGCCGCGAGCACGATGCGCGAGTCCGTGTCGACGACGGGTGACGCCGCGAGCAGCAGCAGCCCGACCGCGACCGGCCACACGAAGTGGACGCTCAGGTCGACCTCGGCCAGGCGCGGAGGCAGGTTCACCTGCGCACCGCGAGCCGCCGCGGCACGCGTGGCCGCGATCACCGCGAGCACCGCCGTCAGCGCCGCCGTCTCGAAGTAGCTCGACGGCCACATCATCGCCACCAGCTTGCCGAGCGACGCGATCTCGGCCTGCATGACCTTGACCGTCGCCGCATCGCCCGTGGTCGCGAGCGCCTCGCCGAACACCTTCACGACCTGCGAGGCGGCCTCGGCGGACTGCGCGACGATCGACGTGCCCTGCGCCGCGAACGACAGCGCGTCCGACGCGACCGAGGCCGCGAACAGCGCGCCTGTGAGCACGAGCATCACGCGCACGGGCGGCCAGCGGCGTGCCGCCGCGACCACACCGGGACCCGCCAGCAGCAGCGCGGGCACCACGAAGACCGCTGCGTACGGGTCGGTCCACGAGGCGGCCGCCGCTCCCGCGAGCGCGGTCACGACTGCCAACGCGACCTGGCCGGAGCCCGCCAGCGAGGCGAGCGCCATCGCGGCCAGCGGCACGCCGACGACCGGGACGAAGCGCGCGGCGAACGCCGCGATCACCCCGGTGACGACGAGCGCGGCCGTCCGGCCGGCGTTGACGGGCTGCGCCTGCACTTCGGCCGCCTAGCCCCTGCCCCGCTTGCCCTCGACCTTGGTGCTGATCACCGGGACCGCGTAGGGGAGCAGCGCCATCTCGCGGGCGCGCTTGATCGCGACCGACATGGCGTGCTGGTGCTGCGTGCAGTTGCCCGTGACGCGGCGCGGCTTGATCTTGCCGCGGTCCGTCATGAAGCGGCGCAGGGTCTGCACGTCCTTGTAGTCGACGTACTCCGACTTGTCCTTGCAGTACTGGCAGAACTTCTTGCGCGGCTTGCGCGCGTAGTCGGACATCTCGTCCGTTCCTCCTCTCGCGGGAGCGGCCACGTCCGCGGCCGTCCCGTGCGCCGGCGGGAGGGGCCCGCCGGCGATCATGGACTGCTAGAAGGGGATCTCCTCGCCGGGGACCTCTTCGCCGCCGAGCGCGTCGGCGACGTCGTCGGCCGAGGCCGGCTCGGTCGCGGACCCGCGGCTGGAGCCACCGCCGCCCTCGCCGCGGCCGCTCATGAACTCGATCTCGTCGGCGACGACCTCGAGCTTGCTGTGCTTCTGGCCGTCCTTCTCCCACTCGCTGTAGCGCAGCTTGCCCTCGACGGCGACCTTCGTGCCCTTGGTCAGGTAGCGGCCGAGGGAGTCGGCACGCTTGCCGAAGATGACAACGCCGACGTAGTTGGGGATCTCCTCCCACTCGCCGGTCGACTGGTTCTTGCGGCTGTCGTTCACCGCGACGCGCAGGCTCAGGACCGACATGCCGCCGCCGGTCGAGCGAAGCTCGCCGTCGCGCGTCAGGTTCCCGCTGATCATGACTCGGTTGATGCTCATCTTCTCATCCTTCTCGTAGCGGACCGGGTGGCCCGCCGTGCGCGCGCAGAGGCCTACTCGAGGTCCTCGCGGCGCAGCAACATGTAGCGGACCACGAAATCGGTGATGTGCAGGACGCGGTCCATCTCGGCGACGATCTCGGGGGTGCCATGGAACTGGATGACCGTGTAGTCACCCTCGGTCTTGCCGCCGATCTCGAAGGCGAGCTTGCGCTTGCCCCATTCGTCGACGGAGTCCACCGTTCCCCCCGGCGCCGTGACCAGGCCCTGGACCTTCTCCAAGGCGGCGGCGCGCGGCTCGTCCTCGAGCGCGGGGTCGATGATGACCATGAGTTCGTAAGCCTTCATTCGTTCACCTCCTCTGGACTATGGCGGCCCCGGGACTGTGAAGGCAGCGGCCCGGGGCAGGAGACAGCCCGCGTAGTGTAGCACCGGCCTACCGCGTCCTCAACACTCGTATACGCCTCGGTTCTGACACTCCCGGAGGTCCGCGTCCGGAGGTCCGGAGACGCTCCCTCATCGCTCACCCGCCGCCTTCGCGAGGGCGAACCGCCTCACGACGGCGGCAGCGGCCGCGCATGCGGCCAGCGCGGTCGCCAGCGGCAGGCCGCCGCCCGCGCCGCCGAACAG
>VAUM01000045.1 GCA_005774595.1 Actinomycetota bacterium | reverse complement strand
ACCCCGACCACCCCGGAACCCCGCCCGAGACCGTCACCGTGCGCGCCACCGCGCAGTTCGCCGGCAAGGCTCTCGCGGGTGCGCTCGAGGTCCCGCTCGAACGCCCACCGGTCATCGACTGCCGGCCGGACCTGTTCAAGGCCTCCACGGGCACGGCCGAGACGTGTGAGGTGCTGGTCTGGGTCGAGTACCCCGGCGGGCTCGAGTGGGAGTTCACCACCGCGTGGAAGGACAAGGACCGCGCACTCGCCCGCGTCGACCAGCGCCGCGAGGCCGCCCACTCCGTGACGCTGACGCTGACCGAGGACGCCGGGAAGCTGCCCGAGACCGGCCGGGTCGAAGAGGCGTCGACGCTCGTGGTCACGGCGACCGCGGAGGGCTGGGACCCGCTCGAGCGCTACGTGAAGGTGATCGTCGCGCGCGAGGGGCTGTTCATCGACAACGCGACGCGCAACCCGGACGGCACCTTCCACGTCGAGGCGCGCGGCGAGATGAAGCCGACCACCATCGACGTGCGGGTGTACGCGCGCGACGAGACCGGCGAGGTCGCGTACTCCCGCGAACTCACGGAGTCGGTCGAGTTCGCGGCGGGCGGTGAGGAGGGCACGCCGGGCCGGACCGCCATCGACTTCCCCGAGTTCACCGTCGAGCGCACCGGCATGCGGCCGCTCGACCCGCCCTCGGCCACCTACACGCTCACGATGGGCCGCGCGCTGCCGAGCGGCTCGGCGAAGCCTGTGACCGCCACGCTGGTCGCCTCGGTGCCGGGCCAAGACAAGCCCGAGTTCACCTCGCAGGTGCCGATCCTGTTCTACGGCGTCGACATGTCGCCGTTCTCGGAGGCGTGGCACGCTGAGCAGGACAAGTGCTTGGAGATCGTCGAGAAGTACGCACCACTCGACCTGAAGGACCGCCTGCGCCAGATGGTGTACGAGAAGGCCCCGCTCGTCGGCGCCGAGGCGCTCTACGAGCTGCGTCACCGCATCTGGGCGATCTCGGAGAACGCCTTCCGCAAGGAGGCGCACGACTGGGAGACCGTCGCCTGGACCTACGAGCAGGTCGAGAGCGTGGCCGAGTGGACGAGCTGGTGCGGCGACATCGCGTTCGCGGTGGTCAGCGGGAGGATCGTCGGCACGGCGGCCGGGATCGCCCTCGGCATGATCAAGCCGGTGCTCGTCTCGGCGATGACCGCGTACGTCGAGGGCAAGGACGTCTCGACCTGGGCTGCCGAGCAGGTCCGCATCATCGCCGAGATCGGCGAGGGGCAGCTCACCGACCCCGACTTCCTGCAGAAGATGAGCGGCGCGGGCAAGATGAAGGTGTGGGCCGTGTTCACCGTCTACACCTTCGTGAAGAACTGGGCGATGGACCCGAACCACAGCCTCAAGGAAGCCGGCATCAACACGGTCCGGATGCTGCGCGACCAGGCGCTCATCAGCTTCCTGCGCACGGTCGCCGGGACGAGCCCGGTGACACCGGGAACGGCGGGCAAGCCCGCCGGTACCGCGCCCAAGACCGCGCCGCCGGTGGTGCCGAAGGCCCCGAAGGCCGCGGTCCCCGCGTCCACAGCCCCGGGCGCGAAGTCCGCGAAGGCCGGGCCGCGTGAGGCCAAGCCGGTCCGCAAGAACCCCGAACCCGGCTCGGTCGTGCATCCGGACGAGGGCAAGCGCGCGAAGCCGGACCTGAAACCGAAGACCGAACCGCGCGCCGGCGACCCCAAGACGCGCGCAAAGGACCACGCGGACCGCATCAAGGCCGGCGCGACCAAGGATGCCGAAGGGCGCCCGTGCGCCGACGAGAAGACGACCACCGACCTCATGCGCGACCCGGATGCGGCCCGCAAACTGCGCGACTCGGACCCGGCTGCGTGGGAGGCGTACGAGCGCACCCGCGCGAAGTGGCGAGGAGAGCACGACGCCGCGCTCGGCGACACGGTGGCCGACAAGCTCGGCGTGCCTCGCGACAAGATCAAGGTGCAGACGGTCGGCACCGAGGGCGGCATCGACCGCGACGTGCGCGTGGTGATCGAGGTGCCGGACCCGCGCCACCCCGGCAAGACGATGGACATCGAGGTGCCGAAGGAGCGGTGGCAGTCAGACTCGCATCGCATCTTCGCCGAGCAGACCGGCGGGCCGCCCGCGAACGACCCGGTCGGCCAGGCACGGCACGCCAAGGACCTCGGCATCGTCACCGGCGACGGCTACCACGGCGAGGCGTGCGCCGACTTCGCCGACCAGGGCTGGCACACGCGCGAGGACGGCACCCGCGTGCGCGTCCAGACCGAGCCGCGCCTGCAGGTGGTCAAGCGCGGCGAGGGCACGCTGATCGACCCGGACGGCCTCGGCCGCACGTACGAGACGAAGGTCGGCGAGTCGTATCACGAGGGCAACCCCGGTGACGCGTACAAACAGGCGCACAAGGCCGTGGCCGACCTGTCGGGGTGTCAGGACGGCTATCGGAAGCAAGGCTACGACGTGCGCGAGACCCCGCCGGCCGTGAAGAAGGGCCTGGACATCATCGAGCGCGTGCACGAGGGCAAGATGACCCCCGCCGAAGGCGACACCGCACTGCGCGAGGCGGGCCTCGGCGACGGGCTGACCGGCTTCATGGAGAAGGTGTCGAGCCAGTTCGGACAGTTGGGGTTGGCGCGGAAGGCGTAGGCGCGGGGGACCCGCTCGGCGGATGCGAGGCGCGGCAGCTGCTATACCACTTGCGTCATATATGATTCCCGCGGCATAAAGCGCTGCTCCACGCGCTCTGACCCGGCCCTACAGCCGCCACTTGCCGCGCCTCGCGGCGCGCGCTTCGGCCTCGAGTCGGCAGAGCAGGTCGAGATACGTGCGGCCCTGATGCCGGCCGGCATCCTCATGCCCGTGCACCTACGGCTCCGCGCTTCGAGGCGACTCCGCCCGCACGTCGAGCGTGAAGGTCGACCCTCGGCCCACCTCACTCACCGCCGTGAGCGTGCCGCCGAGCAGGACGGCCAGCCTTCTTGAGATGGCGAGTCCCAGACCCGTCCCCTCGATGTCCGGTCTCGCGGCCTTCCCACGCCCGAAATCGTGGAAGATCCCGTCGAGGTCGTCTTCCGCGATCCCGCACCCGGTGTCCTCGACCTCGAACACGAGCCGGCCGCCGGATCCGGCAACGCGGACCGTCACGCCCCCGCGGTCGGTGAACTTGATGGCGTTGGCCACCAGGTTGAGCAGGATCTGGGTGAGCAGACGGCGATCCGTGAACGCCGGCACTCCCCCTTCAGGACACTCGACGGCCAGATCGATGCACTTGCCCGCGGCGATGGGAGTCAGGATACGTGTGGCGTCCCGGACCGCGAGGCAGGCATCGAACGCAGCGGGATGAGGCTCGACCCTCGACGCGTCGAGCTTCGAGAGGTCGAGGATGTCGTTGATCACCGCGAGCAGATGCTTGCCGGCCTCGAGTATGACGCCCAAGTGCTCACGCTGCTCGCCGCTGACCTCGCCGGCCATGCCGGCGAGCATGAGGTCGGCGAACCCGATGATCGAGTTCAGGGGTGTTCGCAACTCGTGCCCCATGCTCGCAAGGAACTCGCCCTTCGCGGCGTTGGCCCTCTTGAGTTCGTCAGTGCGTTCGGCGACGATCCGCTCGAGGTTGGCCCGGTAGTCGTCGAGCGCCTGCTCGACCTGGACGCGCTGCGTGATGTCTCGAGTCACGCCCAATAGCTGGAGACATCCCTTGTCGTCTGTGCTGATCGTGGTCAGTATCTCCGTGCACACCGCGTGACCGTCCTTGCAGGGCTGCTCTGCGCGGTGCATGCGCGTCGTCGCGGACCGATCACCTGCGAGGTACGCGTCGACCCGGCCCGCCATGCTCTCGAGCATCTCCTCGGCCGATCCGGGCACGACGGAGTCGTCGAGCGGCCGGGCCATGACCTCCTCGGGCGTGAAGCCGGTCAGCCGCTCGATCGACGGGCTCACGTAGTCGAGGTGGCCGCTGTTCACGTCCAGGACCCACAGCACGTCCGCCACGTTCTCGGCGAGGAGCTGGTACAGACGCTCGGAGCGTCTGCGCCGCGCCACCTCGGAAGCGTGCGCCAAAGCACGCTCGACGGCGAACGGGAGCCGGCTCATGCGATCCTTGAGCACGTAGTCCACCGCGCCGTTCTGGAGCAGCTCGACAGCTCGCTCCTCGCCGACCGTACCCGACACGAAGACGACCGGCACGTCCGGCCGGCGCTTCTTCAGGATCTCGAGCGCCTCCGGGCCGCCGAATCCCGGTATGGTGTAGTCGGCGAGCACGACATCGAAGGTGCCGGGGCCCTCGAGCGCACGCTCCAAGGAGTCGCGTCCACCGACGACCGTGCAGTCCGCCTCGATGCCGCCTTCTCTGAGCGTCTCGCACGTGAACTCCGCGTCCGCCGGGTCGTCTTCGACGATGAGGGCACGGACGTGCGGGACGGCTCCGCTGTCTTCAGCCATCGTCGTCGCCCGTCCTTGGCGGACCCTCGTTGATGACCCCCCAGAACACCCCGGTCTCCCCGATGGCCTTGACGAACTCCGTGAACTCGACGGGCTTGACGACGTACGCGTTCACGCCGAGATCGTAGCTGGCGGCAAGGTCCGAGTCCTCGCGCGAAGAGGTCAGCATGACCACTGGCTGCATGCGCAGGGCCGGGTCGGAACGGATCTCGCGCAGCACCTCGAGACCATCCATGCGCGGCATCTTCAGGTCGAGGAGCAGCACGGCCGGCGGTTCGGGAGAGCGATCGGCGAATCGGCCTTCCCGGCGCAGGTACTCGAGCGTCTCGACCCCGTCGGACACCACCGTCACGCTGTTCGCCAGGTGGTGCGAGGAGAGGGCATCGAGAGTCAGCTCGACGTCAAAGGGGTTGTCCTCGGCGATGAGGATCGTCCGCAGATCGATCGTCATGGCGCTTCCCTTCCCTCGGGGATGGAGAACCAGAACGTCGCGCCGGCTCCCGGCTCGCCTTCAGCCCAGGTGCGGCCGCCGTGGCGTTCGACGATGCGGCGTACGGTCGCCAGTCCGATGCCGGTGCCCTCGTACTCGGCGGTCGGGTGCAGTCGCTGGAAGACCCCGAACAATTTACCCGCGTAGCGCATGTCGAAACCGGCTCCGTCGTCGCTCACGCGGAAGACGACCTCCCCTTCCGCGCGCTCCGCGCTGACCGAGATGTGGGCGACCTCTCGAGCGCGGGTGTACTTGATGGCGTTCTCGGCGAGGTTGCGCCACACGAGCCGCAGCATCCCGCGGTCGCCCATCACAGGGGGCAGCGGGCCGATGTCCCACCGGATGTCGCGGCCCTCCTGCGCGCCGTCAAGGTCACGGAGCACCGCCGCGAGCGACTCGGCCATGTCCACGCGAGACCGGACCAGCTCGAGCCTCGACGTTCGAGAGATGTGCAGCAGAGCGTCGATGAGATACCCCATCTGGCGTGCGGAGCCGGAGACCGAGTCGAGGTAGTGGCGCGCCTGGTCGTCCAGCCCGTCGCGGTAGCGCCTCTCGAGCAGCTCGATGTAGCCGGTGATGTGGCGCAACGGCGCTCGAAGGTCGTGCGAGACCGAGTACGTGAACGCCTCCATCTCCTCGGTGGCGCGCTTGAGGTCGGCGGTGCGGGCGGCGACCAGGGTCTCCAGCTCCTCGGCCGTCCGCGCCAACACGAGCTCCGCGGCCTTGCGCTCGGTGATGTCGAGCACCTTGCTCAGCACGTAGTCGGCCTCGGGCGTGCGTATCGTCTCCGCGAAGTACAGTGCCGTGCCGATCCGGCCCGACTTGTCGCGGAACTCGAACTCGACGCCGTCCACCGAGCCCTCGTCGCGCAGCCGCGATAGCACTCGCGCACGGGCCTCCGGGTCGACCCACAGCGAGAGTGCGGCACTGTCTTGGCCGACGACCTCGCCGGCGGTGTAGCCGGTCAGGTCCTCGAACGCGGCGTTGACCGCCACGAACTGCATGCCCGGCATCATGCCGAGTGTCGCGGCGACCGGACTCCTGTCGAACGCTGCAGCGAAGAGCGCCTCCGAGCTGGCCGCGGCGTCGCGTGCCTCGTGGCGCTCGGTCACGTCCTGGATCGAGCCGCGCACGAGGACCGTGGCACCGTCCTCCACCACCGGCGCGCCACGTGTCTCGATCCACTTCACCGTGCCGTCCCGCAGCGTCGCCTGCGCCTCGATCGTGAACTCGGTGCCATGATCGACGACCTCCCGGATGGCACGCTCGAGGCGGTCGCCGTCCTCGCCCCGGTAGTAGCCTCGGGCGGTCTCGGCGCTCGCGGGGTCGGCCGAATCGAGCCCGAGCACGCGTGCGCCCTCGTCCGTCCACGTGCCCTTGCCTGTGGCTGGATTGAACTCCCAGCCGCCGATCTTCGCGACCCGCTGTACCTCCGACAGGAGCCGGGCGTGCTCCAAGAGAACCGACTCCAGCAGCTTGCGATCGCTGATGTCGAGCATGACGGTCACCAGATGGTCCTCACCCTCGACCGTGATCGGGGCCGAGGAGAGCAGGATGGGGACCCCCCTGCCGGACTTCGCCCTCGCGGCGAACTCGATGGACCGGGGTCCTCCCGCCTCACGCTGGAGCTGGATCAGCCTCGCGCGCTCCTCGGGCGCCCACATGTCGAGCTCGGTGGAGGTGTGTCCGATGACTTCCTCCCGCTCGCGCTCGAACATGCGCAGGAA
This sequence comes from Actinomycetota bacterium, assembly GCA_005774595.1. Taxonomy (NCBI): domain Bacteria; kingdom Bacillati; phylum Actinomycetota; species Actinomycetota bacterium. The sequence continues at coordinate 2,946 of VAUM01000045.1, read as the reverse complement.
CGCCTCGTTGACATCGGCGAAGCGTCCGTCGGCGACGCGCGTGATCGTCATGCCGACCGGCCCGACGTCGAAGACCTTGGCGAACCGTTCCTCGGACGACCGCAGCTGCTCCTCCACGCTCGCGAGCTTCGCCAGGTCGACAAGGAGAGTGACGATCGGGTATTCGGGCCCTCCGGGCCGCGTCTTGACCACGAGCGCGGTGACTCGCGTGCCGTCGCTCCGCAAGTACTCCTTCCTGAACGGGTCGCAGGCCCCCCTCGCGGCGAGCTGATCGAGCGCAGCCTCGTCAGCGGGAAGCCACTCAGGCGGTGTGAGCGCACGCAGGTTCAGCATGCCGGCATGGAGTTCGTCCCGGGTGCGCCCGACGAGGTCCAGGAAGAAGTCGTTCGCCTCGAGTACGCTCCCGTCTGACATCGATAGCGTGAGCCCCACTACGCCCGCGCTCGCGATGCTCTCGAGTTGCGAAGTCGCGACCTCCAGGTCGCGCGACCTCGCGGCGAGGGCGGTGATGTCCTCTGCGACCGCCGCGAGGTGCTCACCCAGGGGGAACACCGTGCAGCGGAGCTCCTTGCCCAGCCTCTCCATGCACGCGGCGTGGATGAAGGGCTCGCCGGAACGCATGACGCGCTCGGCGATTGGAAGAACCCCCGTCCACGCGCCGGACCCGAGGAGGTCGTCGAGCGACTCGCCGCGGACCTCGTCCAGGTCGCGCCCGAGTAGCGCCAACGCGGGCGGGTTGGCGTCCGCGAGGTGCAGGACTGTGATCTCGCCCTGATCGCCCCGCACGACATCCCACACATAGACCGCCACGGGGAGGCCCGAGAAGACCTGCCGGTAGAGGTCGTCCGCAGCGTCACCGCCGCGCGGCTGATCCAAGCCCTCGGTCTCGCTCACGATCCGCCCCGTTCCGTTCGCGCGCGCCGCACCGGGCACGCACGAACCACCGCTCGGTAGTATGCCCACCGGACGGACGCACTATGCGTCTCACCGCCGAGAAGACCTCACGGCCGCTCGCGACCGCTTCGCGCTCGCGAGCGGATCGCCCGGGCCGAGTCAGATCAGGTCAGCGGGACTGAGGCCGAGGATCGAGGGGGCGAGGTCCTCGACCGGCCATGGCCGGTCAGCGCCCGGCCTGGTCTCCAGGCGCGCGGTCACGCTCAGCCCCTCGGCGTCGAGGATCACGCGGATGACGGGCCCTTCTCCACCGCCATGCGAGTCGACCACGCCGACCGAGAAGTCGGAGAGGAGGACCACGCTGCCCACGGGGAACGGACCGAGCTCCCGGGCCAGCAGACCGGCGATCGCCGGCTCACGACGCGCCACCGCGTCTGACAGAAGGGCGATCAGTGCGCCGCGCGGAGTGCGGGCGTGCCCGCCGCAATCAGACGAGAGCAGCGAATCGTAGCGGTCTGCGACCGCGACGATGCGTGCGGCAGCGCCGACCCGCCCCGAGCCGCCGGCCAGCGCCGCGCCATGGTGATCGAAGGCCGCGATCAGCGGAGTCGAGTCCTCGGGGGCGAGCGCTTCCAGCGACCTCACCATCGCGTCGCGATGGTTCGTCCCGGAATCGGCATGCACCACTCCGCCTGCGTCGTGCAGGAGTGCACAATGAGCAAGCGACAGCAGCTGTGCCTCATCGAGACCGACGGCGCGTCCGATCACGACCGAATGGAGCATCACCCGCATGGCGTGGAAGGGGCCGTCGTCCTCGCCGCCCCGGATCACGGCCAAGCGCATCACCGGACCGGAGTCATCCGCCGACCGGTCGATGAGACGGCGCAAGGGCTCGTCGAGCGCTTCGAGCGTCCCGGCCCGCCCTGCGCGTAGCCGTTCGACGATCTCGATCAGCTCCCCGAGCACGGCATTGTACAGTGCGCGATCGACAGCTCTCTCGGCGTCACGGGCCGCGTCGGCGTCGCCGCACTCGTCGTCCTTGGCGATCGCGGCAAGCGTCACGTGCGCCAGACCCATTTCGGCGAGCGCTTCGATGGCGTCGAACCCTGCGCGCGGCGCGGCCGCGAGCAGGTCCGCGAGGGCGAGCGTCTCTGCCTCATCGAGCCCGGGCGAGAGCGTGACCGACTCGATCCCGAGCGTCTCGAGCACGCCCGCGAGATGAAGTGCGCTGCTGAGGTCGCCGCCTATCATCGCCGAGCCGGCCTTCACCTGGCCTCCGTCGACGTCGAGCCGCTCGTGACCCGCAGAGTACAACCGTCCTTGGCGCACGCTGAGCACGACGGGGCCGCTGCGGGTTGCTTCCGCAGCCGCCTCCACGACCTCCGCGAGCGCCGCGATGAGGGCTGGGTGCCCGACCGGGTACAGCTGGATCGCGCGCCGTGCGGCGGCGATGCGTATGACGAGCGTTTCGACGTTCATGTCACGCAGCCCCTCTCATTCCGAGTGCCTGTGAAGCCAAGCCGGCGGACGTGTCGTTCCGGCTCCACGACGTACGTGCACGGACCCCGATCAGCCGCTCGGGTTCCTCATGCGCCCAACCGTCTCCGATGCGAGCCAACGTCTTGATGATCTCCGCGGACAAGTGAGCGTGGGACGCTGAGTGCTCCACCTCGCGAAGGCGTTCCACGAGGGCCGTCGAGCCCGGAGCACCGATCTCCCCCAGTCCGCGCACAGCCGCAAGAGCGACCTCCGGCACGGTGTCACGAAGCGCACGCGACAAGACCGGGATCGCCACCGGCACCGCCGCAGCGGCCAATGCACTGACCACCTCCCTACGCTTCGGAGCGTCCTTGGAGGACATGACACGCTCGATCGCCCCGAGCGAGGCGGGATCACCGCTCCTCGCGAGCCAGGCGACGACGGGCCCCACGTGAGCGCCACATACGGTCTGCGTCGTGGGCCGGACGAAATCGAGCAATCGGTCGCCGACGACCCGCTCAGCCGCCCGCAACCCCAGTCCGCCCCGCTCGATCGCGGCAGCGGTGAGCGCCG
>VAUM01000044.1 GCA_005774595.1 Actinomycetota bacterium | reverse complement strand
TCGTACGAGGTCGTGACGCTCTACGCCGACCACGTCGGCGGGCTTCCTCCCGCGTGCGACCCCGTCGCCGGCTCCGACGCGCAGGCCGCCGCGGTGCTCGCGGGCGTGCTCGGCGCGAAGCTGGAGGCGGATGGCTCGACGGCCGTCTTCCGCGACATCGAGCTGCCGCTCGTGCCCGTGCTGCTGCGGATGGAGCGGCTCGGCATCGCCCTGGACTCGAAGGTGCTCGAGGACCTCTCGGCGGAGACGGCCTCTGGGATCGACGCGCTGCGCGCGGAGATCCTCGGTCTCGCGGGCTGTGAGTTCACCATCGACTCGCCCAAGCAGCTCGGAGAGGTCCTCTTCGACAGGCTCGGCCTGCCCAAGGGCAAGCGGACGAAGACCGGCTGGAGCACGGACGCGTCGGTCCTCGGCGAGCTGCGCGAGACGTACCCGATCGCGGGCAAGGTGCTCGACTACCGCGAACTCACCAAGCTCAAGAGCACGTACATCGACGCGCTGCCGCGCCTGGTGGCCGAGGACGGGCGCGTGCACACGACGTTCAACCAGACGGTGGCCGCGACCGGACGCCTGTCGTCGAGCAACCCGAACCTGCAGAACATCCCCGTTCGCTCCGAGCTCGGCCGACGCATCCGGGCGGCGTTCGTCCCGGCGCGCGCCGGCGACGTCATCGTCTCGGCGGACTACTCGCAGATCGAGCTGCGCGTGCTCGCGCACCTCACGCAGGACCCCGGGCTCATCGAGGCGTTCACCTGCGGCGCCGACTTCCACGCCGCGACCGGCTCGCGCGTCTTCGGCGTGGCGCCCGAGGACGTGACCCCGGAGATGCGCCGGCGTGCCAAGGCGGTGAACTTCGGCATCGTGTACGGGCAGAGCGCGCACGGGCTCGCCGAGACGCTCAAGATCGGCAACGCCGAGGCCAAGGAGATGATCGACCGCTACTTCGCCGCGTACCCGCAGGTCCGGTCGTTCCTCGACGAGACCGTCGCCGAGGCCCACCGCACCGGCTACGCGGTCACGATGTACGGCCGCAAGCGCCGCATCCCCGAGTTGCTCTCCGGCAACCACAACCTGCGCGCGTTCGGCGAGCGCACGGCGATGAACCACCCGATGCAGGGGACCGCCGCAGACATCATGAAGCTCGCGATGATCGAGGCGGACCGGCGTCTGCGCGCGAGCGGGTTTGCGGCCGGCATGGTGCTGCAGGTCCACGACGAGCTCGTCTTCGAGGCACCCGAGTCCGAGGCCGAGGCGGTCGCCGCGCTCGCGCGCGAGGCGATGTCCGGTGTGGCCGATCTCGCGGTGCCGCTCGTGGTCGACGTCGCGTGGGGCAAGGACTGGGCGAGCGCGAAGTAGGGGTTGCACGCGGCCTCGCGCGGGCGTATCGTCGGTATGACCGACGGTGTGACCGAAGCGAGGCCCGCCATGTACGCGAAAGTGACCGTGTCCCTGCCCGAGGAGCTGCTCGCAGCAATCGATGCGGATGCGCTGCGCGAGGGGATCTCGCGCAGCGGCGTGGTGCAGGAGGCCGCCGAGACCTACCTCGCCGGCAAAGCCGCGGCGGCCGAGGAGCGGTACCGCCGCGGCATGGCCGCGGTGGCCGCGATGCGCGAGATGGCCGCCAGGCCCAAGACCCGTGACCCACGGCCCTCACTCGAGATCCTGAGGGAGCTGAGAGCCAACGATGGGTTCGTCACTCCGTTGCCCGACGAGGACGGTGACCTGTGAACCGTCCGGTCGTGTGCGACGCGTCGTTCGCGGTCAAGTGGTTCAAGGACGAGGCCGGGAGCGGGACGGCGATGGGCCTGCTGGAGGATCACGCGTGCGAGCGGCTGGATATCCACATGCCCGAGCAGTGTGTCGCCGAGGTCCTGTCCGTCTGCGGCAGATGGGAGCCGGCGCCGGCTTCCATCGAGGCCTGGGTCCAGCTCGACATGGCCGGCGTCGTCCGCCATCCGCTCTCCGACGATCTCGTGCGCGGCGCAGAGGCGCAGATGGGGGCTCTGGGCTGCGGCTTCTACGACGCACTCGCGCCGGCTCTCGCGTCGATGCTGGGCGCGGCGCTGTACTCGGCGGACAGCCGTGCACACGGGGGCTTCCCCGGCGCGGTGATCGTCGACAGCTGACCGCACCGCCGTCCCCCGAAGAGGCGGCCCCCGGGAGCGGCCGCTGGTCACGCCCGCGCGCTCCCTGTATACTCGCGCGCGTCAGCCGTCCCGATGGCGGCCGTCGCATGACCAGGCCCCTCGACACATGCCAGGAAAGCAAGCGACCGACGACACGTCTTGGTTCCTTCGACACGACGACTCGCCCGGACAGCCGCGACCGACCATGCGCCAAGGGGGCCCCGATCAGAAGGGGTCCTGCAGTGACCGAAGAAGAGACGATCGACCAGTCCGACAGCGTCATCAGCGAGCGCGAGTACACCGACGAGGAGATGCACGCGCTCATCGACGGCACCATCACCGACTTCGACGACGGTGACCTCGTGCACGGTGTCGTCGTCAAGGTCGAGAAGGACGAGGTCCTCCTCGACATCGGCTACAAGTCCGAAGGCGTCATCCCCGCCCGCGAGCTGTCGATCCGCAAGGATGTCGATCCGTCCGAGATCGTGAGCTGCGGCGACGAGGTCGAGGCGCTCGTCCTCCAGAAGGAGGACAAGGACGGCCGGCTCATCCTGTCCAAGAAGCGTGCCGAGTACGAGCGCGCCTGGGGCCGGATCGAGGAGATGTTCAACTCGGGCGAGGTCGTCGAGGGCGAGGTCATCGAGGTCGTCAAGGGCGGCCTGATCATCGACATCGGCCTGCGCGGCTTCCTGCCCGCCTCGCTCGTGGACCTCCGCCGCGTGAAGGACCTGACGGTCTTCATGGGCCAGCGCCTCGAGGCGCGGGTCATCGAGATGGACCGCAACCGCAACAACGTCGTCCTGTCGCGCCGCGTGGTCCTCGAGGAGGGCCGCAAGCACGAGCGCCAGGAGATCCTGGGCCAGCTGCACAAGAACCAGATCCTGTCCGGCACGGTCTCGAGCATCGTCGACTTCGGCGCGTTCGTGGACCTCGGCGGCATCGACGGCCTCGTGCACATCTCCGAGCTGTCGTGGAGCCACGTAACGCACCCGTCCGAGGTCGTGGCCGTCGGCGACAAGGTCGAGGTCAAGGTCCTCGACGTCGATCTGGACCGCGAGCGCATCTCGCTCGGCCTGAAGCAGACCCAGGACGACCCGTGGAAGCAGCTCATCACAGCCTTCCCGGTCGGCGACATCTTCGACGGCAAGGTCACCAAGCTCGTGCCGTTCGGCGCGTTCGTCGAGCTTGGCGACGGCATCGAGGGCCTCGTGCACATCTCCGAGATGGCGCGCGGGCACGTCGAGACTCCGGACCAGGTCGTCGAGGTCGGCCAGGAGGTCAAGGTCAAGGTCATGGACATCGACACGGACCGCCGGCGCATCTCGCTGTCGATCCGCGCCGCCGCCGACGATCTCGGCATCGAGATCAAGGAGCCCCCGGCGTCCGAGCACGACGAGGACGACGAGGGCGAGGACTACCCGGCCGCCGAGGACTACGACTCCGTGGTCGTCGCAGTCGACGTCGACGGTGACGGCGAGGCGGACGCGGTCGTCGAGACCGTCGCGGTGGTCGAGGAGGCCCCAGCCGAGGACGAGGCGCCTGCGGACGAGCCTGAGGCCGCCGAGGATGAGGCGCCGGCGGACGAGCCTGAGGCCGAGGAGGATGCGCCGGCGGAGGATGCGCCCGCCGAGGACGAGGGCGAGGAGCCCGCGGCCGAGTAGCGCCGCACGCGCACACGCACGAACGCACCCGAAGGGCGGCCACGACGGCCGCCCTTCGTCGTCGCACGGCAGGACTTCCCGCCTCGGTGCGGTATGTCCATACTTGGTGCCATGTTCATCCTCGTCGTGACAGGCGGCCTCGGGGCCGGCAAGACCACCGCCGCGGAGTACTTCGCCTCCCGCGGCGCGGTCGTTTTCGACCTCGACACGATCGCGCACCGGCTCCTCGACGCGGGCACACCGGTGACCGCGGCGGTCGTCGGCGAGTTCGGCGACGGGGTGCTGGCGCCCGACGGATCCATCGACCATGCGAAGCTCGCCGAGCTGGCATTCGTTGACGAGGGGAGCGCACGGCGGCTGAACCGCATCATGCATCAGGCCGTCTTCCGCGAGATCGGCCCGGGCCTGACGCAGATGGGTCTGCTGCCCAACCCGCCAGCCGTGGTCGTGCTCGAGGTGCCGCTGCTCGTGGAAGCACCCGAGTTCATCGAGTTCGCCGACCTGACGCTCGCGGTCATCGCGCCGGCCGAGCAGCGCGTCGCCCGCGCCGTGGCCAAGGGGATGTCCGAGGCCGACGCCCGCGCTCGCATCGCGTGCCAGGCCACCGACGAGGAGCGCATCCGCATCGCCGACCACGTCGTCGTGAACGCCGGCGACACGGCGACCTTCCTCGCCGACCTCGAGCGCTTCTGGGACGAGGTCGTCGGACGGTGACGGGCGAGCGCGGCTTCCACGTCGTCGCGCCCTTCGGACCCGCGGGAGACCAGCCGAAAGCCGTCGAGCAGGTCGCGGAGGGTGTCGAGGCGGGGCTTCGGTACCAGACGCTGCTCGGCGTGACCGGCTCGGGCAAGACGTTCACCATGGCGAAGGCCATCGAGGCCGTGCAGCGTCCCACACTCGTCATGGCGCCGAACAAGACGCTCGCCGCCCAGCTCGCCGCCGAGTTGCGCGAGTTCCTCCCGGACAACGCGGTCGTCTACTTCGTCTCCTACTACGACTACTACCAGCCCGAGGCGTACGTCCCGGAGACCGACACCTTCATCGAGAAGGACTCCTCGATCAACGAGGAGGTCGAGAAGCTCCGCCACGCCGCCACCGCAGCCCTGTTGTCGCGCCGGGACGTGGTGGTGGTCGCCTCGGTCTCGTGCATCTACGGGATCGGCTCGCCGGAGGACTACGCGGGCACTGCGGTGTTCCTCGAGGCCGGCGCGCAGATGGACCGCGACGCGCTCGTGCGCGCACTCGTCGACATCCAGTACGACCGCAACGACTACGACTTCTCGCGCGGGACCGTGCGCGTGCGCGGCGACGTGCTCGACGTCTGGCCCGCCTACTCCGACCGGCCGCTGCGCGTGGAGCTGTTCGGCGACACCGTCGAGTCGATCGCCGAGGTCGACCCGGTCACCGGCGAGGTCGTCGCGCAGCTCGATTCGGTGCCGGTGTGGCCGGCAACGCACTACGTGACGGTCCCGGACAAGCTGAAGACCGCCATCGCGGCGATCCGCGACGAGCTGCGCGAGCGCCTGCAGGATCTCAACGCCGCCGGCAAGCTGCTCGAAGCCCAGCGCCTTGAGCAGCGCACGATGTACGACCTCGAGATGCTCGAGGAGATGGGGTTCTGCTCAGGGATAGAGAACTACTCGCGGCACCTCGACGGCCGCTCTCCCGGCGAGCCGCCCAACTGCCTCATCGACTACTTCCCGAACGACTTCCTGTGCGTCATCGACGAGTCGCATGTGACCGTGCCGCAGGTCCGCGGCATGTACCACGGCGACCAGTCGCGCAAGCGCGTGCTCGTGGAGCACGGGTTCCGCCTGCCGTCTGCGCTCGACAACCGCCCGCTGACCTTCGACGAGTTCGAGGCGCGCGTGCCGCAGTTCGTCTACGTCTCGGCCACGCCGGGCGACTACGAACTCGAGCGCAGCCAGCGCGTGGTCGAGCAGATCATCCGGCCGACCGGACTGGTCGACCCCGCCGTGTCGGTGCGCCCGACTGCGGGCCAGATCGACGACCTGCTCGACCTCGTCAAGCAGCGTGCCGAACGCGACGAGCGTGTGCTCGTCACCACGCTCACGAAGCGCATGGCCGAGGATCTCACCGACTACCTGCTCGAGCACGGCGCCCGCGCACGCTACCTGCATGCGGACATCGGCACGCTGGAGCGCGTCGAGATCCTGCGCGACCTGCGCGCGGGCGAGTTCGACTGCCTCGTCGGCATCAATCTGCTGCGCGAGGGGCTCGACCTGCCCGAGGTCTCGCTCGTGGCGATCCTCGACGCGGACAAGGAAGGCTTCCTGCGCAACCACCGCTCGCTCATCCAGACGATCGGGCGCGCCGCCCGCAACGTCTCGGGCGAGGTCATCCTCTACGCCGACCGCGTCACCGACTCGATGCGCGTGGCGATCGATGAGACCGACCGCCGGCGTGCGCTGCAGGCCGCGTACAACGCGGAGCACGGCATCGAGCCGCAGACGGTCCGCAAGGCGATCTCGGCCATCTCGCAGTTCGTCCGCGAAGCGGAGGCCGGCGAGGAGGACGCCGCGTCGACCGCGGCGCGCGAACTCGCGAAGCTCGATCGCGAGGAGGTCCTGCGCATCCTCACCTCGCTCGAGGAGGAGATGACCGGTGCAGCGGAGGCCCTCGACTTCGAGCGGGCCGCCCGACTGCGCGACCAGGTCGTCAAGCTGCGTGCCGAGATCGAGGGCGCCGGCGAGGACGACGTTCTGGTGCGCCTCAAGAAGGGCGCGCGCAAGGGCAGCGGGTACGCCGTGCCGAAGCACAAGCGCCGCCGCTGAGCGGGCGGCTACGGCAGGTACTGCTCCTCGACGGCGATGATCTTGCCGTTCTGGATGGTGACCCAGAAGGGGACGGCATGCTTCCCGTCGGTCTTGTTGAGGAAGATGTCGTAGTACTGGCCGAGGGGCATGGTGCGCTTGTCGGACACGCCGTTGTAGTACAGAACCACCTTCGTGCTCGCCGCCACGGGCAGGGTCCGCAGCTTCGCGTTCTCGTTGACGATGTAGTAGTCGTTGGGCGGCGGGGACTCGGCGCCCGCGGCGGCAGCGGCGTCGGCGGCGTCCTCACCCGTGAGGAACTGCGCGTAGTCGAGCACCCATTCGTACGCGCCCGCGGTCTCGTTGATGTCCTTGACGAAGGCGAACTGGCGCTCCTTCTCGGCGGCCGGCGGCAGCCCGGTGTCGGGGTCGTCGATCGCCGGGTCGCCGGTCTCGCCGGCGTCGGTGTCCAGGAGCGGCGCGGGCGTGGTCACGCGCGAGGCGGCCGCCTCCAGCTGTGCGACCTGCTCGGTGAGCGCGTCGATGCGCGACTGCGCTGAGGTGAGCTCTGCCTTGAGGCGCGCGTTGGCGCGGTGCTGCCACCACCACACGCCCGCACCCGCCAGCACGGCGGTCGCGAGAGCCACGCCGGCAAGGATGATCACGCCAAGACCCGTTATCGGCTTGCGTGGATCCACTTCGCCGCACCCCCTCGTGTCCGGGTTCGCCTGTGCCTATCGAAGATACGCCGACTCGCCGGGCTGCGACAGGGGGCGCGTCAGGCGCGCTCGAGCACGGTGACGACGCCGCGGTCGCCGTCGACCTCGATCAGGTCGCCCGTGCGGATCGCCGAGGTGCCGTCGACGACGTTGACGACGGCCGGGATGCCGTACTCCCGCGCGATGATGCTCCCGTGGGAGAGCATGCCGCCCATGTCCACGACGATGCCGGCCGCCGGCACGAAGAACGGCGTCCACCCCGGGTCGGTGAACGGCGCGACGAGAACCTCGCCGGGCAGGACGCGCCCGCCGCCCTGCAGCGAGCGGATGACGCGCGCTCGCCCGCGCGCGACACCGGAGGCCACCGCGAGGCCCGTCAGCGTGGGCGCGGCATCGGCCCCCGCGGTCGGTCGAGGCGCGGCCGGAGCGCCGTCCCACTCGCCGATCACGACCGGCGGCGGCATGACGGCGCGGTCGCGCTCGTACTGCTCACGGCGCGGCACCACGAGCGTGCGCGCGTCGAGGGAGCCCTCGCGCACCGGCGCAACCTCGTCCCAAGTCAGGAAGAAGATGTCGTCGCGGCGCGCGAGCACGCTGCGAGCGGCCATGGCGTCGCCGAGCGCGAGCAGCGCGACACGCGTCGCCGCGAGGGCGCGGACGCCCTCGTTCTTCATGTTCTCGCGGACCCGGGCGCCGTCTCGCGCCTTCGCGACGGCGCGTGCGAACCGGGCGCGCCGTCCGGGCCGCAACCGCGCGAGCGCAGCGGCCTCGGCCTCGGCGGCCTCGTCCGTCCGGCGCCGGTACGCGGCGATGAGGTCGCGGCTCTCGGGCGCGTCGAGGAGGCCGGCGACATCTGCGAGCACGTCGTCCGGGCGCTCCGCCCAGCGCGCGGCGGCGAGTTCGATCTCTCCGCGGGCGTGGTGGCCGTGCCGCGCGGTGAACGCGTCCCACGCTCCGAGGAACCCGGCCGAGGCGTCCGTCCCGAGAGCGTCGAGCGCTGCGCGCACCGCCGTCCAGGAGGGCGAGGACCGCAGGGCCGCAGCGACTCCCGCGTCGGCCCGGGCGTCCGCGGCGAGCCGGGCGAGCGCGAGGCCCGCGTCGGCGCTGGCGACCCCGCCCTGGCCCGCGAGCAGCGTGTTGACGAGCACGGGCCCCCGGTCGCGGAACCACTTCGTGGCCAGCGAGACGAGCCGCGTGTGCGACGCCATCGCGACGCCGGCGAACGCGAGCGACTCGGCCATCCCGAGCAGGCGTGCGACCTGCGCTGCGGTCACGACGGCGACGGCGTCCTCTCCGTGCGCCGCGGCGATCCGGGTGAGCTCGTCGTCGGTGGCGGCACGCTCCTGCTCGAGGAAGATGCGCGCGCGAGCCGGTGAGTGCCGCAGGAGCCACCACGCCACGATCGGCAGGCCGGCCAGGACGCGGACCGGGCTGACGCTGGCGATGTCGCGGTCCTCGGGAGGCAGCGCGAGCACCTCGGCCATCTCCGGCGGGGCCTCCATGCCGCCGAAGACCGAGGTCACCGACGAGTCGCCGACGAACGGCATCTTGTCGAACGCGGTCCCGAGCAGGGTGGCGTTGAAGTACGCGCGGCCGCCGATCAGCGTGGTGAGGCGGTCCGGCTCGACGCGCACGCCGAGCTTGCCGAACAGCGACAGGATGAGCGCCGAGGCGAGCCTGCCCACGATCGACCAGGTCATCGGGGTGACGACGTCGGGGAGGACCTCGCCGGTGTTCACGTTGCTCCACGCGGTGGGGCGGCGGCGCGGGAGCGGACAGCGTACGGTCGGCGCGGCGCCGCCCTCGTGAGCGGCCGCGGCCGCACCGGCGGTGGTGATGGGCCGCGCCTGCAGCAGCCACAGCCGTCCCGATTCGGTCGCCCACTCCACGTCCGCCGGACAGCCGAGCAGCTCCTCGGCGCGCAGCGCGAGCGCGGCGACGTCGCGGGCGGCGTCCTCGGTGAGCGCCGGTGCCGTGGCACGGGCCGGCGGGACGGGCACCTCCTCGACCTGGCCCGAGCCGGTCGCGAACAGCGCGAAGGCCTTCGTCCCCGGATGCGCTTCGAGGGTCTCGAGCCCCGGGCGCGAGAAGACCCAGCGGTCGGGGGTCACGCGCCCCGAGACGAGCAGCTCGCCGATGCCGAGGCACGCCTCGACCGTCACGAGCCGGGCGCCCGTGACGGGGTCTGCCGTGAACGCGGCCCCCGCAGCCTCCGCCGGGACCAGGCGCTGCACGATGACCGCCATCGCCGCCGCGTCGTGCGCGACCCCTTGGCGCACGCGGTAGCCGAACGCGCGGTCCGTCCACAGCGACGCCCAGCAGTCGGCGATGCGCAGCTGCGTCTCCTCGGCGTCCCACGCGAAGTACGTTCCGTGCTGGCCTGCGA
>VAUM01000043.1 GCA_005774595.1 Actinomycetota bacterium | reverse complement strand
GTCTACCAGACGCGCAACACGCCGAAGGTCGTCGGCGGGGTGACCGCCGAATGCCGCGCGCACGCGGTCGCGTTCTACGAGCGCTTCATCGACACGGTAGTGCCGGTCTCCACGACGCGCGCCGCCGAGATGACCAAGCTGCTCGAGAACATCTTCCGCTGTGTGAACATCGCCCTCGTCAACGAGCTGCTCGTCCTCGGCGAGCGCATGGACATCGACGTGTGGGAGGTCGTGGACGCGGCGAAGACCAAGCCGTTCGGCTTCATGCCGTTCTACCCGGGCCCGGGCTTGGGCGGGCACTGCATCCCGATCGATCCGTTCTACCTGTCGTGGAAGGCGCGCCAGTACGACTTCCACACCGAGTTCATCGAGCTTGCCGGCAAGACGAACGAGAACATGCCGTACTACGTGGTCTCGCGGCTCATGAAGGCGCTCAACGCGCATGGTGTCGCGCTCAACGGCGCGCGCGTGCTCATGCTCGGAGCCGCCTACAAGAACGACATCGACGACATGCGCGAGTCGCCGTCGATCAAGATCGCAGAGCTGCTGCAGGGTGAGGGCGCCGACCTCGTCTACCACGACCCGTTCGTCCCGGCCTTCGACGAGCACGGCGTGAAGGTGCCGTCCGTGGACCTGACCGCCGACGAGGTCGGCCGAGCGGACGTCGTGCTCGTGGTGACGAACCACAGCGGCGTGGACTACGCGATGGTGGCCGAGCGCGCGAAGCTCGTGCTCGACACGCGCAACGCGATGCGCGCCTGGGCCGGCGACGACAAGGTCGTGCTGCTCTAGCCCTCGCCGAGATCGCCTCGCATGAGCGCGGCGAAGCGCGGCACCGTGCGTTCGAGGGCGTCGAGGAAGTCGTCCCGAGATCGAGGCGGGTGGGTCATGCGGAGCGCCGCTTCTGTCACGAGGCGGTCGAGTGTCGCCGGCTCCCATGCCGCGAGAGTGCACAGGAACCGGTCAGGATGCACAGCGGCAAGCCCACTCGGATGCAGATGCGGGTCCGGGAAGTCCCTCAGGTTCATCGTCACGATGAGTCGGGCGTCGGCGGCCAGCGCACAGCGCACGACGTGTTCGTCGTGCGGGTCAGGGAGCCGGGGAACGGGCCCCGGCCATGAGGCGATTCGGACCGTGGCATCGGGGAACGTGCGGCGTACGGCGTTGAACAGCCGCGCGCGTTGTTCAGAGGTCAGCGCTCGTGGGGAGCGGGCGAGCGCTCTGTCCGTCTCCGCGAGGATCTCATCACTCCACACCGGTCGGAAGAGGCTCTCGTCGGTGGCGCTCAGCAGGACATCGCGAAGTGCGGCGGGGTAGAGCACGCAGGCGTCGAGCACCGCGCAGATCGGGTGGTCCCGCGTCACTCGTCGTACAGGCCATACTCCTGGGAGAGCCGAGTGAGTTCGACGAGTGCATCATGCCGACGCTTGGCTTCGAGCACCGCGGCGGCGGGGATGCGCCTGCGGTTCCCGACCCGGCGGTAGGGGAGGGCGCCGTGGTCGAGCATCGACACGAGGTGCGGGCGCGACACGCCGATGATGTCGGCCGCCTGCTGGGTCGTCAGGTCGCGCTCGAGCGCGACCACCGCTGGCGAGTCGCCCTCGGCGACGATGTCGACGGCCTGCCGGACGGCACTGTAGAGCGCAGGCGGCGGGTCGACCACCTTGCCGTCGAGGTCGACGAACGCGAACGTGACCGAGCCCGACGCCACCCGCGCCGCGAACTCCGCCTCCTCGGTGGTCCCCGGTCCCGCGACCGCCCTCTTGGACATCTCGCACCTCCGGTTGCCGACGCTACACCCTATTCGAAACAATCGCAACAGTCGAAACAGTCGAAACGGCGCGGCGCACGCGCGCGTGCGGTAGAATGTGCGCCGACACCGCTCCCGCCCGGAAGGTGACATCCCCACGATGACCGCTCCCGTCCGCATCGGCGCCGTCGGCTACGGCTACTGGGGCCCCAACCTCGTCCGCAATGTCGACCGGCTGCCCGACGCCGAGCTCGTCGCGGTGTGCGACGCGTCCGGCGACAACCTCGCGAAGGCGGCGTGCCTGTACCCGAACGCCGCGATGGTCACGGACCTCGACACGATGCTGGCCGAACACGACCTCGACGCGGTCGTCGTCGCCACCTCGGCGCCGAGCCACCACGCCATCGCGCGCCGCGCACTCGAGGCAGGCAAGCACGTCTTCGTCGAGAAGCCGCTCACGCTGACCTCGGCCGACGCGCAAGACCTCGTGGCACTCGCGTCCGAGAAGGGTCTGACGCTCATGGTCGGCCACCTGATGGTCTACCACTCGGCCGTGCGCTGGATCCGCGAGACCATCGCGAACGGTGACCTCGGCGACGTGCTGTACCTGTACGCGCAGCGTCTCAACCTCGGCAAGGTGCGGACCGAGGAGAACGCGTTCTGGTCGCTGGCGCCGCACGACGTGTCGATCGCGCTGTACCTGCTCGGCGAGACTCCGGTCAGCGTGTCCGCGACGGGGGCGGCGTACCTGACCGGCGGCGTGCACGATACCGTCTTCGCGACGCTGCACTTCGCGAGCGGCAAGATGGCCAACATCCACGTGTCGTGGCTCGACCCGCACAAGATCCGCAAGTTCACGATCGTCGGGACGAAGAAGATGCTCGTCTTCGACGACATGGAGGCCACCGAGAAGATCTGGATCTACGACAAGGGCGTCGGAGCGCCGGAGAGCGCGCTCGCGTACGGCGAGGACCTCAGCTTGCGGTTCGGCGAGATCCGCGTGCCCTGGGTGCCGCAGAAGGAGCCGCTGGCGCTCGAGGTGCAGCACTTCCTCGACTGCGTGCGGTCCGGCGCCACGCCCGAGAGCGACGGCCGCGCTGGGCTTGCGGTCGTGCAGGTGCTCGAGGCGGTCGACGCATCGATGGCGGCCGGCGGCGCGCCGGTGGCGATCGCGCAGGCCCGCCCGTGACCGCCTACATCGCCAAGGACGCCGTCATCGGCGCCGACTTCACCTACGGCTTCGGCTGCGTGGTGGACCCGGGCGCCGTGATCGGTGACGGCGTGACGCTCGGCAACCACGTCACGATCTGCGAGGGCGCGCGCCTCGGCGAGGGCTGCGTCGTCGCGGACTTCGCGATCGTGGGCAAGCGGCCCACGCTCGGCAAGCGCTCGACCGCCAAGGGCGGCCCGCTGCCGGGCGTCGAGGTCGGCTCGGGGTGTTCGATCGGCTCGCACACCGTGCTCATGGCCGGTTCGACCTTCGGTGCCGAGTGCATCGTCGGCGACAACGCCGGCGTGCGCGAGCGCTGCGCGATCGGCGACAACGTGGTCATCGGCCGCGGGGTCACGGTGGAGAACGACACCACGATCGGCTCGCGCACCAAGGTGCAGACCGGCGCGTACATCACCGCGTACGTGACCATCGAACAGGACTGCTTCATCGCGCCGATGGTCGTGACGACCAACGACAACTACATGGGCCGCACCGAGAAGCGGTTCGCCGAGCTCAAGGGCTGCACGATCCGGCGCGGCGCGCGGGTCGGCGGCGGTTCGCACATCCTCCCCGGGATCGAGATCGGCGAGGAGGCGTTCGTGGCGACCGCCGCGGTCGTGACGCGGGACGTGCCGCCGCGCACGCTGGTGATGGGCTCGCCCGCGCGCGTCGTGCGCGACGTGCCGGAAGATGAGCTTCTGGAGAACCAGTGACGCTTGCCACGCCCGGCGTGCAGGACGCGGCAGGGCATGGCATCATGCTTCGGAACCCCGACACCACTCGTTAGGAGCGCTTGCGCATGGGCATCCCCCTGCTCGACTTGCAGCAGCAGTACCTCGACCTGAAGGACGAGCTCGACGCCGTCTGGTCCGAGGTCATGGGCTCGGCCGGCTTCATCGGCGGCGCGCGGGTCAAGGCGTTCGAGGAGCAGGTCGCGGCGTACTGCGGGACCGCGCACGCGGTGGCCTGCGCGAACGGCACCGACGCGCTGTTCCTGCTGATGGAGGCGCTGGGAATCGGTCCCGGCGACGAGGTCATCACCACCCCGTTCACCTTCTTCGCCACGGCCGAGTGCATCGCGCACGTCGGCGCGACGCCGGTCTTCGTCGACATCGAGCCCGGCACCTACAACATGGACGTCGCGAAGGTCGAGGCGGCCATCACGCCGGCGACCAAGGCGGTCCTGCCGGTGCACATCTTCGGCCAGTGCGTCGACATGGACGCGCTGCTCGCGATCACCGAGCCGCGCGGCATCACGGTGGTCGAGGACGCGTGCCAGGCCATCGGCGCCACCTACAAGGGCAGGCGCGCCGGCTCGCTCGCTCGCGCGGCGGCGTTCTCGTTCTTCCCGAGCAAGAACCTCGGCTGTGCGGGTGACGGCGGCTGCGTGACCACCGACGACGCCGACCTCGCCGCGCGCGTGCGCAAGCTGGCCGGCCACGGCACCACCAAGAAGTACTTCCACGACACCTTCGGCTCCAACTCGCGCCTCGACGCGCTGCAGGCCGGCATCCTGTCTGTCAAACTGCCGCACCTCGACACCTGGAACGCGCAGCGCCGCGCCGGCGCCGCCGTCTACGACGAGCTGCTCGCTGGGATCGAGGGCCTCGAGTTGCCCGTCGCGCGCGAGTACGGCGACGCGGTCTACCACCTCTACGTGGTGAAGTCGGCACGCGCCGCCGAGGTCATGGAGGCGCTGAAGGCCGAGGGCATCGGCACGGCGCTGTACTACCCGCTCGCCCTGCACGAGCAGGAGGTCTTCACCAAGCAGCCAGGCTATGTGCAGCCGTCGCTGCCTGTGGCCGAGTCCTGCGACGGCGCGACGTTCGCGCTGCCGTGCTTCCCCGGGATCACGGCTGAGCAGCAGGAGGCCGTCGCCTCCGTCGTGCGCGCGGCGCTGGCGGAGGGTGCGTCATGAAGATCGTGTCGGTCGTAGGCGCCCGCCCGCAGTTCATCAAGGCCGCCCCGGTTTGCCGGGTGCTCCGCCAACGGCACGAGGAGATCCTGGTCCATTCGGGCCAGCACTACGACCACGGAATGTCGGCGGTGTTCTTCGAGGAGCTCGGCATCCCCGAGCCGGACTACAACCTCGCGGTCGGCTCCGGTGCGCACGGTCAGATGACGGGGATGATGCTCGTCCAGCTCGAGGAGCTGCTCATCGAACTCGCCCCGGATCTCGTGCTCGTCTATGGCGATACCAACACCACGCTCGCCGCGGTGCTCGCCGCCGTGAAGCTTCAGACGCCCTGCGCCCACGTCGAGGCCGGGCTCCGCAGCTTCGACCGGACGATCCCCGAGGAGATCAACCGCATCACGGCGGACCACCTCTCCGAGCTGCTCCTGTGCCCCACACAGGAGGCCATGGTGAACTGCGACCGTGAGGGCCTCGCCGACCGCGCGGTGCTCGTAGGCGATGTCATGCTCGACACGCTGCGGATCTTCTCGGAGAAGATCGACGACGCGGCCGTTCTCGCCGAGCGGGGACTGGCGCCGGGCGGGTACTTCTACTCGACCACGCACCGTCCGAGCAACGTCGACGACCGTGACATCCTCGAGGGCATCGTGCAGGCGTTCGGACGGCTGGACCTGCCGGTGGTGTGGGCCGTGCATCCGCGGACGCGTGCCAGCCTGCGCGCATTCGGGCTGGCCGAGGCGGTCGCGTCCGATCCCAACATCATCGACATCGACCCGGTCCCCTACATCGAGGGCGTGACGCTGCTGCGGAACGCGGCCGCGATGATCACCGACTCGGGCGGGATGCAGAAGGAGGCGTACTTCCTCGGCGTGCCGTGCGTGACCCTCCGGGACCAGACCGAGTGGGTGGAGACCGTCGAGCACGGGTGGAACACGCTCGCGGGGACGGATCCGAAAGGGCTGCTGGCCGCCGCCGCTGCAAGGCCCCGGCCGAGCGAGCGGCCCGCGGTCTACGGTGAGGGCCACGCGGCCGAGGAGATCGTCGCGGCCATCGAGAACCGTTTCGGGGGGTCCGCGTAGGCGCATGCCTCACGTCTGGATCGACATGACGAACTCGCCGCACGTGCTCGTGCTGCGTCCCGTCATCGACGAGTTCCGTCGCCGAGGGTGGCGCGTCTCGGTGACGTCGCGCGAGTTCGCTCAGACATTGCCGCTACTGGATCGCTTCGGCATCGAGCACACCGTGCTCGGTCGGCATCGCGGCGGCAACATGCTCGCCAAGGCCTGGGGTCTCATCGCGCGCTCCTCGGCGATGCTGCGGTGGGGCATGAAGCACGGCCCGTTCGATCTGGCCGTCAGCCACGCCTCGAACGACCTGCCGGTGGTGTCGTGGCTGATGGGCGTCCCGCACGTGACGATGTTCGACTACGAGCACGCGTGGCTCACGCACTCCATCAACGTGAGGCTCTCGGCCAAAGCGCTCATCCCCGACGTGATACCTCCGTCCGCCATCGACCGCTACGGCGGACGGGGCAAGGTCGACGGCTACCCGGGGATCAAGGAGGACTACTACCTCGCCGATTTCGAGCCGGATCCCACGGTGCCCGGGCGGCTCGGGCTGGACGGAGAGAAGATCATCGTCGTGGTGCGCACGCCGCCGTCGCAGGCGGCGTATCACCGAGTCGAGAACCCGCTGTTCGATGACGTGCTGAGGGCGATCGCCGCCCGCGAGGACGTCCAAGCGGTGGTCATGCTCCGCACCCCCGACCAGCGTCAGGGTGTCGAAGCGGTCGGGGCGTCGAACATCATCGTGCCTGCCGAGACCATCGACGCGCAGAGCCTCATCTGCTTCGCTGACCTCGTGATCGGGGCGGGCGGCTCCGTGAATCGCGAGGCGGCGTCGCTGGGCACCCCGGTGGTATCGATCTCGCCGTTGGAGAAGGGCGCGGTCGACGCGTCGTTGGTCGCCGACGGGCTCATGCGATTCATCACGAGTGCCGATGAGTTGGAGTTCCGCAAGAAACCCCCGGGAGTCCGCCGCGTTCGGCGGCAGGTGTCGGACCTGGTCGACCGCATGGCAGCGGTCGCGAAGTAGGGAGTCGAGAGAGCGCGTGGCGAGAAGGCCTGCAGGCAAGCACAGCATGCGCAGGGCGAGCGAGGTCGACCGGGTCGAGCCGGCCTCGACGACCGCCGAGACGCCCCGAGAGACGTCGCGCCGCCGCAGCGCCGAGTCGTTCCGCGACGGGCAGCGCCGGCGCGCGAAGCGCAACAAGACGCTGCTCGGGTGCCTCGGCGCGTTCGTGCTCGTCTGCGCGCCCGCCGCGCTCGCCGTGGCGGGCTATCTCGGCGGGTGGCAGAACAAGCTCACGAAGAACTATCGCAACAACGACGCCCTCATGGTTGCGCTGAAGCCCAAGGACTCGAGCGTCGTGCGCACGGTGACCGAGCCGTTCTGGATGGTCGTCGTCGGTGTCGACGCTCGGCCGGGCGAGACCGCCAGCCGTTCGGACACCATCCTCATGGTGCACGTTGACCCGAACAGGAGAACGGCGACCGTCGTGTCCATCCCGCGCGACTCGCGCGCGCGCATCCGCGGCCACGGCCACAACAAGATCAACGCGGCGCTGTTCTTCGGCGGGCCCGAACTGATGATCGAGACGCTCGAGGACACCACCGGCGCCGACATCACTCACTACCTCGCAATCGACTTCAACGGCTTCAAGGAGATCGTCGACGCGATGGGCGGTGTGTGGGTCGACGTCCCCGAGCGGATCGAGGACAAGAAGGCCGCCAACTACGATCGCCGCTCCTACATCGTCGACCCGGGGATGCAGAAGCTCGACGGAGCGCACGCGCTCACGTTCGTGCGCTCGCGCAACTTCCCGGAAGGCGACATCGCGCGCATCCGCAACCAGCAGGTCTTCCTGCGCGCGCTCGCCAAGCAGGTGCTCTCGCTCGGCAACGTCTTCCGCGTCAAGGGCATCCTCGACGCGGTCGCGCGCAACGCCGAGACCGACCTGACGGTCACCGACATGTTCGGGTTGGCGTCGGACCTCATGAAGATGAAGGAGGAGTCGCTGGAGACGGTGACCCTGCCGGGCGCGCCCAAGATGATGAGCGGCGTGTCGTACATCATCCTCGACGAGGAGGGCGTCAAGGAGATGATCGCGAAGATCGACGCGGGCGAGTCGGTCACGGGCTCGGCGACGGCGGTGGCCGGCTCCGGGCAGACGACGGTGACCCCGACGATGGTGACGGTCACCGTGCGCAACGGCGTCGGCGTGGCGGGCATCGCCACCGATGCCGCCAACGAACTCGAGAAGAAGGGCTTCCGCATCCAGGAGGTCGGCAACGCCGGGCAGTTCGTCTACGACAAGACGCTCGTCGTCTACAACACCGACAAGCGCAAGGCCGACCTGGTGCGCACGCAGCTCGGCGTCGGCGACACGGTCGAGTCGCGCGGCATGTACTCGTTCAAGACCGACGTGCTCGTCGTGGTCGGGCGCGACTGGCGGGCGAGCACCGCTGGGAGCGAGGACGAGTAGCGCGACGGGCGGTGTCGGGAGGCCCGGGCGGTTTGCCCGTCCTCTCGGCACGGCGGTAGAATCATGAGTGCTCGGGACGCGCTCCCCGCGCGCGTTCCTGAAAGCGGGTGTCACATCGTGGCCTGGCCCAGACACAGCATGCGACGCAGCAGGACGCCGGCCCTCGCGCTGACCGTCTTCGCGCTCCTGCTCGCGTTCCCCGCGCTCGCGCACGCCGCCGAGCCCACGTTCACCTTCACCGGCCGCGGCTGGGGACACGGCATCGGAATGAGCCAATACGGCTCGAAGGGCTACGCCGAGCACGGCTGGACCTACGACCGCATCCTCAAGCGCTACTACCAGGGGACCACGCTGGGCACCGTGCCGGGCAAGAAGGTGCGCGTGGCCATCCAGAAGGACAACATCGCCCAGCCGTCTTGGCGCATGCGGGCGAACAGCTCGCTGCTCAAGGTCAAGAACCGGTACGGGCGCGAACTCGAGATGGGGACGGATACCGTCTACACGTTCACCGCCGGGCCGGGCGGAGTCGTCATCGTCAAGGACCAGGCCTCGCGCGTGGTCACAAGCGTGCTCGCTCCCGCCGCCGTCTGGGAGCGTGGCGGCGGGCAGCCCGAGGTGCTCGACGCGAGCGGGCCGCTCGACTGGACGAGCGTGTGCTACAAGGGCGAGATGTGGCTGGTTGTGTCGGGCTCGAACCTGTACGCGTACAACCACGTGCCGATGGAGACCTACGTCACCTGCGTCGGGCCGCGTGAGATGCCGGCGTCCTGGCACGCCGAGGCGCTCAAGGTGCAGGCGGTCGCCGCGCGCTCGTATGCGTACGTGAGCCTGCGGTCCACCGGCGACTACGACGTCTACTGCACGACGCGCTCGCAGGTCTACAACGGCTGGGGCAGGGCGTCGGGCGGCACGATGACGCGCCACAGCTCCGACTACCTGTACGACGCCCCGGTGGCCGCGACCGCGAACAAGGTCGTCACGTACGGCACCACCGTCGTGCAGACGTTCTTCACCTCGACGTCGGGCGGTCACACCGAGAACATCGAGAACGTCTGGCCGGGCGCGACGCCGCGGCCGTACTACACGGGCGTCGCCGACGAGTACGAGAGCGTCTCGGGGTCCCCCTACCACGTCTGGCCGGAGGACGACCTCGCGTTCACCGCGAGCGGGCTGCGCTCCGAGCTGCTCGAGCAGAACTCGACCGGAGGTTACAAGTACTTCACGCCCGACCAGGTGCCGGCCTCGATCGTCGAAGTGCGCGTGACGCAGCGGGGCGTGTCGGGCCGCGTGAAGCAGATCGTGCTCGAGGGCGCCGCCGGCGACGACAAGACGATCGAGGGCGGCAAGATCGCGAGCTTCAAGAGTGCGCTCGG